>NZ_JBLEBI010000067.1:0-33240 GCF_047340315.1 Streptomyces sp. AF1A | reverse complement strand
CGGCGCCGGTCGGGGCTACCTCACCGGCGTGAGGTCCCGCGCCCTGATGCCGTGTCCGACGGCCGCTGCGCGGCGGGCGGGCCGTCGTGGTGGTGTGCGCTCATCGGACCGGCGTGAAGTCCCGCGCCCCGATGAACTCAGGGCGTCGTACCGGAGCCGCGAACGGCTCGACCGCCGCGTTCTCCACGCTGTTGAACACGATGAACACGTTGCTGCGCGGGTAGGGCGTGATGTTGTCGCCCGAGCCGTGCATGCAGTTGCAGTCGAACCAGGTGGCCGAGCCCGGCCCGCCGGTGAACAGCCGGATGCCGTACTCGCCGGCCAGCGCGGTCAGCGCCTCGTCGGACGGGGTGCCCGCGTCCTGCATCTGCAGCGACTTCTTGTAGTTGTCCTCGGGCGTGGCGCCGGCGCAGCCCAGGAACGTCCGGTGCGAACCCGGCATGATCATCAGGCCGCCGTTGGTGTCGAGGTTCTCGGTCAACGCGATCGAGACCGACACCGTGCGCATGTTCGGCAGGCCGTCCTCGGCGTGCCAGGTCTCGAAGTCCGAGTGCCAGTAGAAGCCGCTCGCGCCGAAGCCGGGCTTGACGTTGATCCGGGACTGGTGGACGTACACGTCCGAGCCGAGGATCTGCCGGGCCCGGCCGACCACGCGCGGATCGCGCACCAGGTTCGCGAACACCTCGCTGATCCGGTGCACTTCGAAGACCGAGCGGATCTCCTGGGACTTCGGTTCCACGATGGAGCGCTCGTCGGCGCGGATCGCCGGGTCCGCGACCAGGCGGTCCAGCTCACGCTTGTAGACCCGGACCTCGTCCGGGGTGATCAGCTGGTCCACGGCGAGGAAGCCGTCGCGCTCGTAGGCCTGCAGGTCGGCCGTGGAGACCGGGCCCGGCGTGTCCGGGGAGCCCCAGACGACCGGGTCCTTGCGGGGGACGGTCACCTCGGTGCTGCCGCGGGTCGGGTAGAGATCCTTCACGGGGGCGGTGGTCATGGGTCCTCACACCTCCTCGGGCTCGGTGAGCAGGGGGTAGACGCCGTTCTCGTCGTGGTCCTCGCGCCCGGTGACGGGCGGGTTGAACACGCAGATGCAGTGGAAGTCCTCCTTGACGCGCAGCGTGTGCCGCTCGTGCCCGTCGAGGAGGTACATGGTGCCGGGCGTGATGGTGTAGGTCCGCCCGGTCTCGCGGTCGGTCAGTTCGGCCTCGCCCTTGGTGCAGACGACGGCCTCGATGTGGTGGGCGTACCACATGTGCGTCTCGGTGCCGGCGTACAGGATGGTCTCGTGCACGGAGAAGCCGACCCGCTCCCTGGCGAGGACGATCCGCTTGCTCTCCCAGGTGCCGGACTGGGCCTTGATGTGCCGGTCGGTGCCTTCGATGTCCTTGAACGATCGGACGATCACGGTGGTGCTCTTCCTCCTGGTCGGACGTGCGGTTCAGACGGTTTCGCGGACGGCGCGGGCGAGGACGCTCAGGCCCTCGTCCAGTTCCTCGGGAGTGACGGTGAGGGCGGGCAGCAGCTTGACGACCTCGCCTTCCGGGCCCGACGTCTCGATCAGCAGCCCGAGTTCGAAGGCCCGCCGGGCGACCTGCGCGGCCTGGTCCTTGGCGTGGAACTCCAGGCCCCACACGAGCCCGCGCCCGCGGTACTCCTTCACGGCGAGGTTCTCCTCGGTGATGGCGATCAGCGCCTGCTCGACCTGCTCGCCGCGGGCGCGGGTCTGCTTCTCCATGGCGGAGCCGTCGGTCCAGTACGTCTCCAGCGCGGCGGTGGCGGTGACGAACGCGGGGTTGTTGCCCCGGAAGGTGCCGTTGTGCTCGCCGGGCTCCCAGATGTCCAGCTCGGGCTGGAACAGGCACAGCGACATCGGCAGGCCGTAGCCGCTGATGGACTTGGACACGGTGACGATGTCGGGCGTGATCCCGGCCTCCTCGAACGAGAAGAAGGCGCCGGTGCGGCCGCAGCCCATCTGGATGTCGTCGACGATCAGCAGCATGTCCTGCCGCTCGCACAACTCCTTGAGCGCGCGCAGCCATGCGGGCCGGGCCACGTTGATCCCGCCCTCGCCCTGCACGGTCTCCACGATCACGGCGGCGGGCTTGTTGAGGCCGGAGCCCTGGTCCTCCAGCAGCCGCTCGAACCACAGGAAGTCCGGGACGGTGCCGTCGAAGTAGTTGTCGAACGGCATCGGGGTGCCGTGCACCAGAGGGATGCCGGCGCCGGCCCGCTTGAAGGCGTTGCCGGTCACGGCCAGGGAGCCCAGGGACATGCCGTGGAAGGCGTTCGTGAACGACACGATCGCCTCACGTCCCTTGACCTTCCGGGCCAGCTTCAGCGCCGACTCGACGGCGTTGGTGCCCGTCGGGCCCGGGAACATGACCTTGTACGGCAGGTCGCGCGGGCGCAGCACCAGGTCCTGGAAGGCCCGCAGGAACGACCGCTTGGCCGTGGTCGACATGTCCAGGCCGTGGGTGACCCCGTCCCGGGACAGGTAGTCGATCAACGCCCGTTTGAGCACGGGGTTGTTGTGGCCGTAGTTGAGCGAGCCGGCCCCGGCGAAGAAGTCGAGGTACGCATGGCCGTCCTCGTCGTACATCCGGCTGCCCTGCGCGCGGTCGAAGACGGCGGGCCAGCCGCGGCAGTAGCTGCGCACCTCGGACTCGAGGGTCTCGAAGACGCTCAGGTCGGGCTGGGTGATGGTCACGGTGAATCGCTCCTCAGTGGGCGGTGGGCTCGGTCAACGGGCCGATGCGGTAGAGGACTTCGGGCTCGTGCGGGCCGTCCGGGAACAGGTCGGCGGGGAAGAGCACCTCGCGGGTGAGGCTCGCCCCGTGCCGGGCGGCGAACGAGGTGAACAGGCGCTCGGAGGCGGTGTTGCCGGGCGTGATGGTGGTCTCCACCTCGGTGACGCCGCGCTCGGCGACGAGCCGGGCGGTCAGCCCGGCGAGCAGGGCGGCGGCGATGCCACGGCCGCGGTGGGCACCGTCCACGGCCACCTGCCAGACGAGGAGGGTGCGCGGGCGGTCGGGCCGCACGTACCCGGTGACGAATCCGACGGGTGTGCCGTCCGCACCGCGCGCCACCGCCGAGGTGCCGGCGAAGTCCCGGCACCACAGCAGATAGCTGTACGAGGAGTTCAGGTCGAGGGTTTTCGAGTCCTTGGCGAGACGCCAGAGCGCGGCTCCGTCGGTCATCGCCGGTCGGTCGACGAGCAGGTCTGCGGGTGCGGCAGTCATGCGGCACGAATTTAGCGAGGCAAATTCAGAATTGCACGAGTGGGTGGATGAGGATGATCGCCCACCCTTGGGAATAGTCCGGTTTGTCACGTGTCAAACTCGGGCAAATCAACCTCGATGTGGAGTGTGTCACAGCCCGAAAATACGCATGAAATCTTGTTGTTTAGCTCCCGGAAAAGCGGGCAGAAGAAGACGGGAAGCTATCGTCCGACGAATTGGCGGGAATTGTGAATCTCATTTGAATTCAAGCCCCCGTGGTTCGTCGATATGTTCACGAAGAATGTCGGGCCCCCGCGGTTGTGCGCGGGCCGCTCCGGCCCCGGTCCGGGGCGCCCTGCGCGGACCGGCGCCCGCCGGCACACGTGAGGACGGCGAAGCCGGCCGGTTCAGGCGACGGCCCGCGACCCCGCCGCCTCGCCCCAGGCCCGCGCCACGGCCCGGCGGGCCGCCGCCGGATCCACGGCCAGGCCCCGCTCGGCGAGGGCGGTCCCCAGCGCGGCGAGGGACCGCCGCACCGCGTCCGGCGTGGCGTCGGGTCCGTAGTGGTTGACGCGGATCATCTCCCGGGACAGGGCGCCGCCCCCGGCGGCCAGCGGCGCGCCCGGGTCGCTCTCCAGGGCGCGGGCAACCAGCTCCGAGGCGATCACGCCGGAGGGCACCCGCAGGGTCGTCGCGACCGGTGCCGCCTCCCGCTCCTCGTACACGTACGGCTCCAGGCCCCCGCCCAGCGCGACCGCACCGGCCCGCGAAGCCAGCGCGGCGCCCCGGTGCCGGGCCGTCACCGCGTCCAGCCCCACCGACTCGATCCGCTCCAGGCACGCCTCCAGCGCCAGCATCTCCAGCTGCGCCGGGGCGTGCGGCAGCGCCGTGCGGCCGGCGTCGAGCCAGCGCTCCTTCCAGTCGAGGAGGGACAGATAGGAGCGGCGCGGCGCGTGCGGGTTCGCAGCCATCCGGGCCCAGGCCCGCGCGCTCACCGAGATCGCCGACACCCCCGCCGGGCCGCCCATCGCCTTCTGCGCCCCGATCACGCACAGGTCCACGCCCCAGTCGTCCGGCAGCACCGGCTCCGCGCCCACGGAGGCGACCGCGTCCAGGTAGAACAGCGCGCCCTGCTCCCGCACCACCTCGCCGATCTCTGCGACCGGGTTGGTGTTGCCGGTCGCCGCCTCCGCGTGCACGAGGGACATGAAGTCGATCTCGGGGTGCGCGGCGAACGCCTCGCGGACCTGCTCGGCCGTCACCGCCGTGTGGAACGGGACACAGAGGTCGTGCACCGTCGCGCCCGCGTCGCGCAGCCAGCTGCCGAAGGTCTGCCCGTACGGCCCGGTGATCACGTTCAGGGCCACCGTGCCCGGACCCGCCGCCGCCCGAATCGCGCCCTCCAGGGGCAGCAGCGCCTCGCCCTGGGTGACCAGAACGTCCTGCCGGGTACCCAGCAGCCGGGCGACCCGGTCCTCGATGGCGGCGAAGCGCTGCGCACTCAGCGGGGGGAGGTCGAGAAAGGGGTGGGTCACTGGGTGCTCTCTCTTCGTGCGCGGGGTCCGGCTCCCTCGATCTTAGGTCCACCACCCTCGTAACCATGGGTTTGGTTTGGGTGACCCAAACTCTTCCTTATAATCGGAACCCACCGTTCCCCCAAAGAAAAGATTCCCGATGAAGACGCTTTTCGGACGCCGGACCCGCCTGCTGGCCGCCACCACCGCGACCGCCGGTCTGGCCCTCGTGGTGGCCGGCTGCTCCTCGAACGGCAACGGGGGGAGCGGCGATGCCACCGTGAAGGGGGTCCACCTCGTCAAGGCCGGTCAGCTGACCACCTGCACCCACCTGCCCTACCCGCCGTTCCAGTCCGAGATCAACGGCAAGGTGCAGGGCTTCGACGTCTCCCTCATCGACCTCGTCGCCAAGAACCTCGGGGTCAAGCAGCAGATCGTCGACACACCGTTCGAGAACTTCAAGACCGGTGCCTTCCTCAACTCCGGCCAGTGCGACCTCGCGGCCGCCGGCATGACGATCACGCCCGAGCGCAAGAAGAACGTCGACTTCTCCGACCCGTACTTCGAGGCCACCCAGGCCGTCCTGGTCGACAAGAACAGCGGCATCGGCTCGCTCGCCGACGTCAAGGCCAAGGGCAAGAAGCTCGGCGCGCAGGCGCAGACCACCGGCGAGGACTACGCCAAGAGCAAGGGCTTCGACCCGATCTCCTTCGAGTCCTCCGACGCCGTCCTCAACGGCCTGCGCACCGGCCAGGTCCAGGCCGTCGTCATCGACTACCCCGTGGTCCAGGGCTGGCTGAAGGACAAGGCCAACGCGGACAGGTTCAAGGTCGTCGACAACCTCAAGACCGGCGAGCAGTACGGCTTCACGGTCAAGAAGGGCAACACGGCGCTGCGCGAGGCCATCGACAAGGCCCTGAAGGACGCCAAGGCGGACGGAGCCTACAAGAAGATCTACGAGCAGTGGATCGGACCGTACAACGCGTCCGTCGCCTCTCCCGCCTCATGACCGCCACGGACGCACAACTCCAGCCGAGGAAAAAGGGGCTGACCCGGCGTCAGAGGCGGCGGCTGTCCAGGGGCGTCCAGTACGCCGTCTTCGCCGCCGCCGTGGTCGCCGCCGCGGTCACGGCGGACTGGGGACGGCTGCAGAACCAGTTCGCCCAGGGCTCCATCGCGCGGCAGATGTGGCCGGACGTCATCACGCTGGCCCTGCGGAACACCGTGCTGTACACGGTGTCCGGCTTCGTCCTCGGACTGGTGCTCGGCCTGGTCATCGCGCTGATGCGGCTGTCCTCCGTGGGGCCGTACCGCTGGCTGGCCGGCATCTACATCGAGGTCTTCCGCGGCCTGCCCGCCCTGCTGATCTTCGTTTTCATCGCGGTGGCCGTGCCGCTGGCCTTCCCGGGCACGGAGATCCCCGGCGGGACCTACGGCAAGGGCGCACTCGGCCTCGGCCTCATCGGCGCCGCCTACATGGCGGAGACGTTCCGCGCCGGCATTCAGGCGGTCCCCAAGGGGCAGATGGAGGCGGCGCGTTCGCTGGGCTTCTCGCCGGCCAAGGCCATGATCTCCATCATCGTCCCGCAGGCCTTCCGGATCATCCTCCCGCCGCTCACCAACGAGCTGATCATGCTCTTCAAGGACTCGTCCCTGGTGCTGCTGCTCGGCGTGACCCTGGAGGAGCGCGAACTGTCCAAGTTCGGCCGGGACCTGGCCAGTACGACCGCCAACTCCACGCCGATCCTGGTCGCGGGCCTGTGCTACCTGCTGGTCACCATCCCGCTCGGCTTCGTCGCCCGCCGGCTCGAGGCCAGGGCCCAGGAGGAGATCACGTGACCCGCCCCGAGATCAGCGTCCACGACCTGCACAAGTCCTTCGGCGCCAACCACGTCCTGCGCGGCATCGACCTGGAGATCGAGCAGGGCGAGGTCGTGTGTGTCATCGGCCCCTCCGGCTCCGGCAAGTCGACGCTGCTGCGCTGCGTGAACCTGCTGGAGGAACCCACCAGCGGCGAGGTCTTCGTCGGCGGCACCGAGGTCACCGACCCGGACGTCGACATCGACGCCGTGCGCCGCCGGATCGGCATGGTCTTCCAGCAGTTCAACCTCTTCCCGCACCTGAGCGTCACCGAGAACCTCACGCTGCCGCAGCGCCGGGTGCTCGGGCGGGACAAGGCGACGGCGGCGGGGATCGCCGCCGAGAACCTGGCCCGCGTCGGCCTGTCCGAGAAGGCGGACGCCTACCCGTCCTCCCTCTCCGGCGGCCAGCAGCAGCGCGTGGCCATCGCCCGCGCGCTCGCCATGGGCCCGGAGGTGATGCTCTTCGACGAGCCGACCTCCGCGCTCGACCCGGAGCTGGTCGGCGACGTCCTCGCGGTCATGCGCGGGCTCGCCCGGGAGGGCATGACGATGATGGTCGTCACCCACGAGATGACCTTCGCCCGCGAGGTCGCCGACCGGGTCGTCTTCATGGACGGCGGCGTGATCGTCGAGGACGGCACCCCCGAGCAGGTGATCGGCAGTCCCCGGCACGAACGCACCCGCCACTTCCTGTCCCGCCTGCTCGATCCGGCGATGGCCGAAGTGGAGGAGGACGGCGCCTCGTGAGGGGCGCGGGGCGGCCGCGATGTGCGGCCGCCGCCCGTGGCCGCGACCGGCCGCGCTCCAGCCGCGGCCGGTGAACGGGCTTCCCGGCGGAGCGATTATCGTGCGGTGCATGAGCGATGGCGCGGTGCTGCACGTGAAGGGGCGGGTCCTCGTGGGACCCGAGGACGTCCGCGACGAGCTGTGGGTGGTCGGGGGCCGGGTCTCCTACGACCGCCCGGCCGAAGCCCGTGACGTGCGGACCGTCGAGGGCTGGGCGCTGCCCGGCCTGGTGGACGCGCACTGCCACGTCGGCCTCGGCACGGACGGCCCGGTCGACGCGGACACCGCCGAGAAGCAGGCGCTCACCGACCGGGAGGCCGGCACCCTGCTGATCCGGGACGCGGGCTCACCCTCCGACACCCGCTGGATCGACGACCGCCAGGACCTTCCGAAGATCATCCGGGCCGGCCGGCACATCGCCCGCACCCGCCGCTACATCCGCAACTTCGCCCACGAGATCGAGCCCGAGGACCTCGTCGCCCACGTCGCCCGGGAGGCCCGGCGCGGCGACGGCTGGGTCAAGCTGGTCGGCGACTGGATCGACCGCGACCTCGGCGACCTGGCCCCCTGCTGGCCGCGCGAGGCCGTGGCGGCGGCCATCGCCGAGGCGCACCGGCTCGGCGCCCGCGTCACCGCCCACTGCTTCGCCGAGAGCTCCCTGCGCGACCTGGTGGAGGCGGGCATCGACTGCATCGAGCACGCCACGGGCCTGACCGAGGACCTGATCCCGCTGTTCGCCGAGCGCGGCGTCGCGATCGTCCCGACCCTCGTCAACATCGCCACCTTCCCGCGGCTCGCGGCGGGCGGCGACACCCGGTTCCCCCGCTGGTCCGCGCACATGCGGCGGCTGCACGAGCGGCGCTACGACACCGTGCGCGGCGCCTACGACGCCGGCATCCCGGTGTACGTCGGCACGGACGCCGGCGGCTCGCTGGCCCACGGGCTGGTCGCGGAGGAGGTCGCCGAGCTGGTCACGGCGGGCATCCCGGCGGTCGACGCCCTCGCGGCGACCAGCTGGGGCGCCCGCGCCTGGCTCGGCCGCCCCGGCCTGGAGGAGGGCGCACCGGCCGACCTGGTGGTCTACGAGAGCGACCCGCGAGGGGACGTACGGGTGCTGGCCGCGCCGCGCCGGGTGGTGCTCAACGGGGTCGTGGTCGAGTAGGGGAACGGGTGTGCCCGCTGATTCGAAGAGACGTGCGGAATCTCCACGTTTGAGTGAAGTAACCCAGGATCGCTGACCGTTCACCCACAGTGCGGACAAGGTTGACGGGTCCCAAGCAGGTTCCGTCTGGGGGTCCCACGCCTTGAACAGCACCAACTTCCGCATGCCCGCACGCCGTCTCGCCGCCGTGGCGACGGTCGCCGCCCTGGCCACCGCGCCCGCGGTCCTGGGCGCGGGCGCGGCGCACGCGACCGGTGACCACGGTCGCGCCTCCGCCGCCGTCCTGCGCACAGGGCTCGAGGTGTCCCTGCTCCACAAGAGCGTCCACGTCCCGCTGGCCGTCTCCCTCAACGAGGTCCAGGCACCGCGCAGCGCCGACAGATCGGCCCTGTCCGCCCGGCTCGACGGCGTCGCCGGCGGCAGGCCCTTCCCGGTCCTGCGCGCGGATGTCGCCTCGGCCAGGGCCACGGTGACGGCGAAGCGCGCCGAGGGCTCGGTGCGGGTCGTGAACGCCCGGCTGCACGTGCCCGGCCTGCCCCTGCTGTCCGTGATCGAGGTCGGCACGGTCACCGCGAGGGCGACCTGCGAGGCCGGCCGGGCGCCGTCCGCCTCCGCGAACGTCCTCGGCGCCGTCACCGTGCTCGGCCGCCGCGTCACCCTGACCGCCGGTGGGCCGACCCGGGTGAAGGTGCCCGGCGTCGGCCAGGTCCGCCTCGACCTCGCCCAGCGGCGGACCACCTCCCGCACGGCCGCCGCGACCGCCCTCGAACTCAGGGTCTCCGTCAACCCGTTGAGGCTCAACGTGGCCGACGTCGAGGGCACCGTCACGCTCGCCAGGGCGACCTGCGCGTCACCGTCGGGCCCGCAGACCGGCCACCCGGCGCCCAGCCACGACCCGGCCGCGGGCACCACGTCCGAGGACGCCCCCGGGAAGGCCGAGGACGCCCCCGGCAAGGCCGAGGACGCCCCCGGCAAGGCCGGCACCGCCTCCGACGTGAAGCCCCAGGGAGGCGCGTCGAAGTCCGGCCTCGCCGAGACCGGCGGCAGTTCGGCGACGCCGTACATCGCGGGCGGCGCGCTGGCGCTGCTGCTGGCCGGTGGGGGAGCGGTGACGCTCGCGCGGCGCCGGAAGGGCTGACCTCGGGGCGGGGCGGTGACGCCGTGCCCCGCCCCGCAGCCGGCCCACGTCACGGGAGTACGGCGGACAGCGCCTCCAGGAAGCCGCTGACCGTGGCCCGGTCCCGCACGGCGATCCGGACCCATTCCTCCCCGAGCCCGGGAAACGTGTCCCCCCGGCGCACCGCGTAGCCGAGGTCGCGCAAGCGGCGCCGTACCGCCGCGGCGGCGGGCATGCGGACCAGCACGAACGGCCCCTCGGCCGGCTCCGCCACCCGCACGCCGCGGTCGGCGAGCGCGGCGAGTCCCGCCACCAGGTGCGCCCGGTCCCCGGCGATGCGATGCGCCGCGTGCCCCGCCTCCGCCAGGGCCCGCGGCGCCACGCACGCCTCGGCCGCGGCCAGCGCGGGCGTCGACACCGGCCACAGCGGTTGGGCCCGGGTCAGCGCGGCGATGGTCCCCTCGGGCGCCAGCACGTACCCGATGCGCAGCCCGGCCAGCCCCCAGGTCTTGGTCAGGCTGCGCAGCACGACGAGCCCGGGCACGTCGGTCCGCCCGGCCAGCGACTCCCGCTCGCCCGGCACCGCGTCCATGAACGCCTCGTCGACCACCAACGTCCGCCCGGGACGCGCGAGCCGGCGGACCACCCGGGCCGGGTGCAGCACCGACGTCGGGTTCGTCGGATTCCCGATCACCACCAGGTCGGCGTCCTCCGGTACGGCCGCCGGATCCAGCCGGAACCCGTTCTCCGCCCGCAGCAGCACCCGGTCCACCGTGTGCCCGGCGTCCCGGAGCGCGGCCTCCGGCTCGGTGAACTGCGGGTGCACGACGACCGGTCGGCGCACCTTCAGGGCGCGCGCGAGGAGCACGAACGCCTCCGCGGCCCCGGCCGTCAGCAGCACCCGTTCCGCCGGCAGCCCGTGCCGCGCCGCCACCGCCGCACGCGCGGCGCGCCCGTCCGGGTAGGCCGCGAGCGACGACAGCGAGCCGGCGATCTCCTCCCGAAGCCACCGCGGGGGCGTGCCGGCCCGGACGTTGACGGCGAGGTCGACCAGCGCCGCTCCGTCGTCCCGTACCTCGGCGTCCCCGTGATGACGCAGGTCCGGGCCCGTGTCCTCAGTGCGCATGCCCGTGTCCTCAGTGCGCATGGCTGTGCGTGTGCCCCCCGTGATGGTGGTGCCCCTGGTGGTGGCCGTCGTCGTCCGGGTGGAAGTGCGGCTGCTGCGGGAGCCCCACCTTGTCCTCGAAGCCGGGCAGTGCGATCCGGTACACGCACGCGTCGCAGTTCATGCGCAGATCGCCCTTGACGGCCTCCTCGTACCGCTCGGCCACCAGGTCCAGCAGCTCCGGCTCGGGCCCGATGACGTCGGCCGACCGCACCTCGAGCCCCGGGTGCCCGGACGCCCAGTCCTCGGTCTGCTGCCTCACCCGGTCCGGCAGGACGCCGGTGAACAGGAAGTAGGGCAGGACGACGATGCGCCGCGCCCCCAGCCGCGCGCACCGGTCCAGCCCGCTCGGCACGTCCGGCGCCGCGAGCGACACGAACGCAGTCTCCACCCCGGCGTATCCGCGGCCCTCCCACAGCAGCCGCGCCGCCCGGAACACCTCGGCGTTGGCGTCGGGGTCGGTCGACCCGCGGCCCACCAGCAGCACGGTGACGTCCGACCGGTCCCCGGCGGTGCCGGCGAGCGCCTCGTCCAGTCGGCGCTCCAGCACGCTCAGCAGCGCCGGGTGCGGGCCCAGCGGGCGGCCGTAGGTGTAGGAGATGCCCGGGTGCCGTTCCTTCTCACGGGCCAGCGCGGCCGGGATGTCGCCCTTGGCGTGCCCGGCGGACACCAGCATCAGCGGCACGGCGGCGAACCGGCGCACACCCCGTGCCACCAGCCCGGCGACGGCCTCGCCCAGCGGCGGGGCCGACAGCTCGATGAAGCCGCCCGCGACAGGCATGTCGGACCTGAGCTGCAGCTGCCGGACGAAGTCGCGAAACGCCTCGGCTCCGGCGTCGTCACGGGTGCCATGGCCGGCGATGAGCAGGGCGGGCGGGGTGGTCACGAGGTCTCCTCGGGCGAAGTGGGGTGGTACAGCAGGGCGTTGAGCGCGGCGGCCGCGACCGCCGAGCCGCCCTTCTCGGACACGTTGCTCACGGCGGGCAGCCCGCTCGCGCGCAGCGCCGCCTTCGACTCGGCCGCACCGACGAAGCCGACGGGCAGGCCGATGACAAGTGCGGGGGCGGCGTCCAGGGTGAGCAGCTCCTCCAGGGCGGTCGGCGCGCAGCCGATCACCCACAGCGCGCCCGGACCGACGTCCTCGTACGCGAGCCGGACCGCGTGCGCGGAACGGGTCAGCCCGGGGCCGGACTCGGCGTCCTTCAGCCGGCACACGGTCCGGCGCCGGGTGATGCCGGCCGCGACCATCTCCACGTCCACCACGACGGGCGCCCCGGCGTGCAGCGCCGCGTGCGCCGTCACCAGGTCGTCCTCGGCCATGACGAGGTCGGTCGCGTACTCCAGGTCGGCGGCGGAGTGGACGACCCGCTCCACCACCGCCCGGGTCAGCGGCGGGAGGTGCGAGGTGTCCAGCCGGGCGCGCAGCCGCCGGAAGGACTCCTGCTCGATGGGGTGGACCACGCGGTTCACCGGGCCTCCTCCCGCGTGCCGCTCTGCCAGCGGTAGCCGCGCGGGGTCACCATCCGCCCGGCGACGATCCGGGTCGCGGTGTTGCCCACGGTGACGACCGTCATCATGTCGACCGTCGCGGGGTCCAGTGCGGCGAGGGTCGTCACCCGGCCGGCCTCGTCCGCCCGCGAGGCGTTGCGCACGACGCCGACCGGGGTGCCCGGTTCCCGGTGCTCCGCGAGGATCGCGAGCGCCTTGGGCAGCTGCCAGTCCCGGCCCCGGGAACGGGGGTTGTAGAACGTCACGACGATGTCCGCCTCGGCCGCCGCCCGCACCCGCCGCTCGATGACCTCCCACGGCGTGTGCAGGTCGGACAGGCTGAGGGACACGTGGTCGTGACCCAGCGGCGCGCCCAGGACCGCGGCGGCGGCCAGCGCTGCCGTCACCCCGGGCACCCCGACCACGTCGATGTCGTCGCCGGCCTCGGCGAGCGCCGGGGAGGCCATGGCGTACACGCCGGCGTCGCCGCTGCCGATCAGCGCCACCGCGTGCCCGCGCCGGGCCTCGGCGACCGCCGTGCGCGCCCGCTCCTCCTCGGCGCCGAGCCCCGACTCCAGGACCTGGGTGCCGGGTCGCAGCAGGTCGCGGATCTGGTCGACGTACTGGTCCAGGCCGACCAGCACCGAGGCCCGCCGCAGCTCGGCCGCCGCGCGCGGGGTCAGCAGGTCCCGGGCGCCGGGTCCCAGCCCGACCACCGCGAGCCGCCCGCGCCCCGGACGCCGTACCACGGCGCAGGTCGCCATCGCCGACTTCCGCTTGGGGACGAGGAGTTCGCCGCCGCGGGCCAGCGCGGCCGCCTCGGCGACCGACGGGGTGCCGACGGCCGCCAGGGGCGCCGCCGACGGATGGGGCACCTCGATCGCCGCCAGCTCCCCGGCGGGGTACGTCACCAGGGGTACGCCCAGCCGCTCGGCGGCGGCCACGAGTCCCGGCTCCTCCGACTTGGCGTCCACGGTGGCGAGTTCGGCCACCGACCGCGGCGAGAGCCCCGCGTCCCGCAGTGCCCCCTCGACCAGCCCGAGGACCTCCTCCACCGGCGCGCCCCTGGACGCGCCGACCCCGACGACCAGGGTCGGCGGCCGCAGCAGCACCTCCCGTTCGCCGGGCGCCACGTCCCGGTCGGTGAGCCGGACGGTGTACGACCCCTGCGGCGAGACCGGCAGCGGCGGCAGCGGCCAGGGCACCTCCTTCTCCAGCGCCACCGGCTCGCCGTCCAGCAGCGCGCGGGAGACCACGGCGACCGAGCCCTCGCAGGGCAGGCCGAGCGTGTCCAGGCCGGCCAGCCCGACGGCGTCCGTCGCGGTCGTCACCACCGGCTCGGCGCCCAGCACCTCCCCGACCGCGCGGGCGAGTTCGTTGGCGCCGCCGGCGTGGCCGCCGACCAGCGACACCGCGAACCGGCCGGCCTCGTCCACACACACCACACCGGGGTCGGCCGCCTTGCCGCCGAGCAGCGGCGCGAGCAGCCGTACCACCGCGCCCGTCGCCAGGAAGCACACCAGCTGCCCGCACTCGGCGAACGCGGCCCGCACCGCCTCCCCGACGGGACCCTCGTACACCCGCACGCGGTCCGGCCAGGCCGCGGCCAGCCGGTCGCGCGCCGCCTCCCCCGCGGCGGTGGCGGAAATCAGGCCGATCACTGGACAACTCCTTCACTGGAGGCCGGGGGTCTCACGCCCCAGAGCAGAAACACGGGATTGGTGGCCGCGAGCCGGGTGACGTCCCCGGGCAGCGGCGAAAGACGCGAGGACTGCAACAGCACCCCGTCGCAGGTGAACCCGGCGGCGAGGAGGGCTTCGCGGGCGGCCGGTACGCGATCGAGCGCGGCCACGGCGACCACGACCGTCCGCCGGGCGCGGCGCGCGCACGCGGTGACCACGGAGGGCAGTTCGCGCCCCCCGCCGCCGACGAACACGGCGTCGGGATCGTCGGCGAGCCCGGCCAGCGCCTCGGGCGCCGCGCCGTGCACCACGTCCACGTCGACACCGTGGGCGCGGGCGTTGGCGCGGATCCGCTCCACCCCGTCCGCCGCCTTCTCCACGGCGACAACGGCCGCGCCGAGCCGAGCGCACTCCACCGCCACCGAGCCCGAGCCGGCGCCCACGTCCCACACCAGGTCGCCCAGGCGCGGACCCAGCCGGGCCAGCGCCAGCGCCCGTATCTCGAACTTGGTGATCATCGAGTCGCGGTGGGCGAACGCGCCCTCGTCCAGAGCCCAGCCGGCGGGCCCGGTCGGCGCTGCCGCGACGGTGCGCACCCCGCCGAGCGCGCGTGTCTCGTCCAGGCACAGCACCACGCTGACGTCCGAGCCCCAGTCGCGGGTGACGGCCTCGGCCGGTGTGACCCGCTCGACGCGCTCGTCCTCGGAGCCGAGGGCGGAGGCGACGACGAGAACGCGCCCGCGGGCCGCCTGCGCCGAGGCGGCCCCCGGTCCGGCGGAGGCGGGTGCGGCCACGGGCTCCGGCCCGGCGGCCGGTCCGCCCGGCGCGCCCGACCCGTGCAGCAGGGCCGTCGCCAGCTCCGCCGGTCCCGCGCCCGGCCCCGTCAGCACGGCCACCTTCGGCCGCGCGCGGCACACGTTGACCGCCGTACGGAGCTTTCGGCCGTGCGCGCTCACGACCACGGCGTCGTCCCACGGCAGCCCGACCCGCGCGAACGCGGCGGCGACGGACGAGACGGCGGGCCGCACGTCCAGCAGACCCGCCCCGAACCGCTCGGCCAGCGCCCGCACGATCCCGAAGAACCCCGGATCCCCGGAGGCCAGCACCAGCACCGGCAGTTCCTTGCCGACGTACGCGGCGATGGTGTCCAGGGCGGGCACCAGCGGCCCGAGCACGACCCGCTCGGCCCCGGCGGGCGGCCGTACGGCGTCCAGGTGCCGCCGGCCGCCGACGACGAGCGCGGCCCCCGCGAGCACGTCGTCCGGGACCGGCGCCCCCGTCCCCGTGCCGACGACGGTGATCAACTGCTCGCCCCGCGCTCGCGCAGTGCCCGCCGGGCATCCGGGTCGGCCTTGCGGTACCCGTGGAAGTGGCCCGGGTGGTACAGGTGCGAGCGGGTGCCGTGCGCGTCGAGCGCCGGACCGACCAGGAAGAGGGTGTGCTTCCAGAGCTTGTGCTCCTTGACCGTCTCCTCCAGCGTGCCGACCGTGCACGTCACGACCAGCTCCTCGGGCCAGGTCGCCTGGTGGGCGACGATCACCGGCGTCGAGGTCGGGTAGCCGCCCTCCAGCAGCTCCCGCACCAGTTGCCCGCTGCGCGCGGCCGACAGGAAGATCGCCATGGTGGTGCCGTGCCGGGCGAACTCGCGCACCTCCTCCCCGGGCGGCATCGGCGTCTTGCCGCCGCCGAGCCGGGTGAGCACGACGGACTGCGCGACCTCGGGGACGGTCAGCTCGCGCCGGGCGAGCGCGGCGACGGCGGAGAACGACGAGACGCCCGGCACGATCTCGGTGGCGATCCCGATCTCGGCGCAGCGGTCGAGCTGCTCCTGCGTGCCGCCCCACAGCGCCGGGTCGCCGGAGTGGATCCGCGCCACCTTCAGGCCCTCCGCGTGGGCCCGCCGGTAGACGGCGACGACGTCCTCCAGGGACATGGCCGCCGAGTCCAGGATCTCCGCGTTCTCGCGCGCGTGTTCGAGCACCTCCCCCTGGACCAGGCTCGCCGCCCAGATCACCACGTCCGCCTCCGCGATCGCGCGTGCGGCGCGGAACGTCAGCAGATCCGCGGCGCCGGGGCCGGCGCCGACGAACGTCACCTTGCCGGTGGGGGCATCGGCCATGGGAAGGGTCCTCTCGTACGAAAATCACGCATGACGCGACCGAAATGCGATGGAAATGTCAGGTTCTGCTGCGGTATGCCAGATTCCGGATGTGCGCGAAGGCGCCTCCATCGGATAGCAAGGGCCTATGGCGGTCTTCGTCGCGCTCGGCGCGTTCCTGATGACGCTGGCCGGCGGCTGGACGGCACAGCGGGTGACCGACCGTCGCCATCTCGTCCTCGGCCTCGCCGGCGGCCTGATGCTGGGCGTGGTCGGCCTGGACCTGTTGCCGGAGGCGCTGCGCGCGGCCGGCCGCGAGGTGTTCGGCGTACCCGCTGCCCTGCTGCTGTTCGTGGTCGGCTTCCTGCTGGCCCATCTGGTGGAGCGCACCCTGGCCGCGCGCCAGGCGGCCCACGGCGGGGACGAGCACGGCCATCACCGGGCGCCCGAGGTCGGCCTGACGGCGGCCGGCGCGATGGTGGGCCACAGCGCCATGGACGGCGTGGCGATAGGCGCGGCCTTCCAGGTGGGCGGCGGCATGGGCGCGGCCGTCGCGCTCGCCGTGATCGCCCACGACTTCGCCGACGGCTTCAACACGTTCACCATCACGAGCCTGTACGGCAACGCCCGCCGCCGGGCGATCGGGATGCTGGTCGCCGACGCCTGCGCGCCCCTGGTCGGCGCGCTGTCGACCGTCTTCGTCCACATCCCCGAAGCGGTGCTCGGCGGCTATCTCGGCCTCTTCGGCGGCGTACTGCTCTACCTCGCCGCCGCGGAGATCCTCCCCGAGGCGCACCACGAGCACCCCGCCCGCTCCACCCTGCTGTGCACGGTGGCGGGCGCGGCCTTCATCTGGCTGGTGGTCGGCATCTCCAGCTGACCGCCCGGCCGCTCGCGAGGGCGTCACAGCTTCCCGCCCCGCCCGCCGTCCCGCCGCGGCGGCGCGATCAGCGTCGACAGATACGGCAGCGGCGCCCCGTCCAGCTCGGCCGCCGGCCGCACCGACTCCTCCGGCAGGCCCAGCGCCGACCCCCACACCGCGTCCCCGAGCCGCCCGGTCTCCCGCAGCACCTCGGCGACCTCGGCGGCCTGCCGCCCGAACTTGTACGCCACGACCGTCCCCGGCCCGGCCAGCGCCTCCTTGAGCACGGCGGACCCCGCGGTGACCGGCACCAGCGTCAGCGGCTCGGTGCCCTCGGTCAGCACGGCACCGGACCGTGCCGCCAGCTCCTGCATGGCGGTGATCCCGGGCACGGTCTCCACGGCCACCCCGGGCACCAGCTCGACGACGGTCTGCGCGAGATACGTGAACGTCGAGTACACGTTCGGATCGCCGATGGTGGCGAAGGCGACCGACCCGCGCCGCCTGAGCAGGCCGGCGACCCGCTCGCCCGCCGCGTCCCAGGCGGCCTCCCGGCGCGCCGGGTCGCTCCGCTCGTTCAGCGCGAACACCACCCGGACGACCTTCTGTGCGCTCACGTAGTGCAAGACGGTCGCCTCGGCCCGCCCGCGCTCGCCCGTGTCCATCACCGGTACGACGACGACCTCGGCCGCACGCAGCGCGTTGACCCCCTTCACGGTCACCAGCTCCGGATCACCGGGACCGACCCCGACCCCGACCAGCCTGCTGCTCATGACGTCCGGCACCTCTCCACGAACCGACGGGCGACACCGGGCTCGGACGCCCAGTGCGTGTGCAGATAACTCGCGTGCACCCGCTGCTGCACGAACCCCTCGACCCGCCGCACCGGAGTCCGCACGCCCCAGGCGGGGGCGGCACCGGCACCGGGCTCGACGACCGTGCGGTGGAACTCGTGCCCCCGCATCCGCGTGCCGGCGGCGGCCAGCACACTGTCGCCGACCGCCACCGCGTCCCGGTAGCCGAGCGTCAGCCGATCGCTCATCCGCGCGGTGGCGTCCAGCACCCCGCACATCGGCTGCCCGTCCAGCTCCCGGCACAGATAGAGCAGCCCGGCGCACTCGGCGGCCACGGGAGCCCCGCCGAGGGCCAGGTCGGCGACGGCCTTGCGCAGGGGCTCGTTGGCGGACAGCTCACCGGCGTACACCTCGGGGAAGCCGCCGCCGACGACCAGCCCGGCCGTCCCTTCCGGCAGGTCCTCGTCACGGAGCGGATCGAAGGTGACCACGTCGGCACCGGCCGCGGCGAGCAGCTCGGTGTGCTCGGCGTAGGAGAAGGTGAAGGCGGGCCCGCCGGCGACGGCGACCACGGGTGCCCGCTTCCCGGCCGGGGGCTCGTGGCGGGCGGGCGCGGCGGGCGTCCAGGGGGCGGTGCCCGCCGGTACGGCGCCCGCACTGCGGGCAAGCGCCTCCAGCGCCCCCAGGTCGCACCCCTGGGCCACCAGCGCCGCCATCGCCCCGACGGCGTCGACCGCGGCACGGCCCCGCTCGGCGACCGGCACCAGCCCGAGATGCCGAGACGGCGTGTCCACCCGCTCGGCCCGCCGCAGGACCCCGAGCACCGGCACCCCGGCCGAGTCCAGCGCCTCCCGCAGCAGCGCCTCGTGGCGATCGGACCCGACCTTGTTGAGGATCACGCCCCCGACCCGCACCTCCGGGTCCCACGACGCGAACCCGTGCACCAGAGCCGCCACGGACCGCGACTGCGCGGACGCGTCCACGACGAGCACCACCGGCGCCCGCAGCAGCTTGGCCACTTGGGCGGTGGACGCGAGCTCCCCCTCGCCCGCCGCCCCGTCGAACAGCCCCATCACGCCCTCGACCACGGCGAGGTCGCAGCCGCGCGCCCCGTGCAGGAAGAGCGGGGCGATCAACTCCGGCCCGCACAGGTAGGCGTCCAGGTTGCGCCCCGTCCGCCCCGTCGCGAGCGCGTGGTACCCGGGGTCGATGTAGTCCGGCCCGACCTTGTGCGGGGACACCGCGAGCCCCCGCGCGGCGAACGCGGCCATCAGTCCCGTGGCGACGGTGGTCTTGCCGCTGCCGGACGACGGCGCGGCGATGACCAGCCGGGGGAGGGACGTCACCACTCGATGCCCCTCTGGCCCTTCTGGCCGACGTCCATGGGGTGCTTGACCTTGGACATGTCGGTGACGAGGTCGGCGAAGTCCACCAGCTTCTCCGGCGCGTTGCGGCCGGTGATCACCACATGCTGGGTGCCGGGGCGGTTGCGCAGCACGTCGATCACCTCGTCGGTGTCGACCCATCCCCAGTGCATCGGGTAGGCGAACTCGTCCAGCACGTACAGCCGGTACCGCTCGGCCGCCAGGTCCCGCTTGACCTGCTCCCAGCCCTCGCGAGCCTTCTCCTCGTTGTCCATCTGGGCGTCGCGCTGCACCCACGACCAACCCTCGCCCATCTTGTGCCAGTCGACGCTCCCGCCCTCGCCCGAGGCACCGAGCACCTTCAGCGCGTGCTCCTCGCCGACCTTCCACTTCGCCGACTTGACGAACTGGAACACCCCGATCGGCCACCCCTGGTTCCAGGCGCGCAGCGCGAGCCCGAACGCGGCGGTGGACTTGCCCTTGCCGACGCCCGTGTGCACGACGACGAGCGGCCGGTTACGGCGCTGTCGGGTCGTCAGACCGTCCTCGGGCACGACACTCGGCTGTCCCTGCGGCATTACGCGGCCCTCCTGCCCGCACCCTGAACATCCCTGACCAGCCCGGCGATCGCGTCGGCACGCAACTCGTCCAGCGTGACCGCCTCACCGCCCAGATCCGCGGCCAGCCGCCCGGCCAGCCCCAGCCGCACCGGACCCGACTCGCAGTCGACGACCACCGACGCCACACCCTCGGCGGCGAACAGCCCCGCCGCACGCGACGCGAGCGCGACCGGTTCCGGACCACCCGTCGCCCGGCCGTCGGTCACGACCACGACCAGCGGACGCCGCGCCGGATCCCGCAGCCGCTCCACCCGCAGCACCTCGTGCGCCTTGAGCAGGCCCGCCGCCAGCGGCGTCCGCCCGCCCGTCGGCAACGACTCCAGCCGCGCCGCCGCCGCGTCCACCGACGACGTCGGCGGCAGCGCCACCTCCGCACCAGACCCGCGGAACGTCACCAGACCGACCTTGTCCCGCCGCTGGTAGGCGTCCAGCAGCAGCGACAGCACGGCACCCTTCACCGCGCTCATCCGCTGCCGCGCCGCCATCGACCCGGAGGCGTCCACCACGAACAGCACGAGATTGGACTCGCGACCTTCCTTCGCCGCCTGCCGCAGATCGTCCCGCCGCAGCACCAGCCCCGGCCCCGACCGGCCCCGCGCCCGCTGGTACGGCGCCGCGGCCTGCACGGTCGCCGCCAGATGCAGCTTGGTCAGCGACCCCTGCGGGCGCCGCGCACCGGTGGTCCGCCCGGACTCGGTCCGGGCGCGGGACCGCCGCCCGGCGGCGCCCTCACCGACCCCGGGCACGCTCAGCACCCGCGTACGGAACGGCTCGCCGGCCCGTACGGCGGACTGCTCCCCGGCCCCGGCCGGCTGCGGCTGCCCACCGTCGCCCTCCGCTGGGCGCGCACCGGTGTCCCCGCCCTGCGGTCCGGCATCCGGTGCGGGCTGACCACCGCCACCACCGGGACCACCGCCGTCACCGTCGGGGCCCGGGTCGGGATCGGATTCCGGATCGTCGCCGGAGAACTGCTCCAGCGTCTCGTCCAGCTTGTCCTCGTCCAACCCGGGCGCGTCGAAGGGATTGCGCCGCCGACGGTGCGGCAGCGCCAGCAGCGCGGCCTGCCGCACGTCCTCGGCCAGCACCTCCGTCCGCCCGGCCCACGCGGCCAGCGCGGTCGCCGTACGCGCCATGACGATGTCGGCACGCATGCCGTCCACCTCGAAAGCCGCGCAGGTCGCCGCGATCTGCTTCAGCGCCCGGTCGCTCAGCCGCACCTGCGGCAACAGCTCCCGTGCCGCCGCGATCCGCTGCCGTACAGCTGCCTCCTCCTCGGCCCATTGCGCGGCGAACGCGGCCGGGTCGGCGTCGTAGGCGAGCCGCCGCTTGACGACCTCCACGCGCGTGTCGGGATCGCGGGAGGCGGCCACCTCGACGGTCAGGCCGAAGCGGTCGAGCAGCTGGGGGCGCAATTCGCCTTCCTCGGGATTCATGGTCCCGACCAGCAGGAACCGCGCGGCATGCCGTACGGAGACACCTTCGCGCTCGACGTAGGAGGCGCCCATCGCCGCGGCGTCCAACAGGACGTCGATCAAGTGGTCATGCAACAGATTGACTTCGTCGACGTACAGGATGCCCCGGTTCGCCTCGGCCAGCAGACCCGGCTCGAAAGTCTTCACACCCTCCGCGAGGGCCCGTTCGATGTCGAGGGCGCCCACCAGCCGGTCCTCGGAGGCTCCGACGGGCAGCTCAACGATCCGCGCGGGCCGCAGCGTGCCCTCGCTCGCCTCGTGCGGCCCGTCCGGGCACGCGGGGTCGGGCGCGGCGGGATCGCAGGAGAACCGGCACCCGGGCACGACGGCCACCTCGGGCAGCAGCGCCGACAGGGCGCGCACGGCTGTGCTCTTCGCGGTCCCTTTCTCACCCCGGATCAGCACGCCGCCGACAGCGGGGCTCACTGCGTTGAGGAGCAACGCCAGGCGAAGGTCGTCCTGACCGACGACAGCGGTGAAGGGAAAGGGCGTGCTCACGCGGTGATCACTCCTTCGAGTGGCGTGTGGTGGAGTGGCCCGTGACCAGGTCGATCGCCGGTCAACGTGGTGGCGTGCTCCCCGCCGTTGCGGGGATGGTCCAGCGCCGTTGTATCCGTGACGCCGAATCGCGGCTTGCTCCCCGTCGCTGCGGGGGTTGCCGGGAGAATCACGCGTCTTCCTCCAGATCTCCCTCAAGTTCGAGGTAGGTCGCTCGGAGCCGGTCCAGGGTCTCCTGGTCCGGCTCCGCCCACAGCCCGCGGTCCGCTGCCTCCAGGAGCCGTTCCGTGATGCCCCTCAGCGCCCACGGGTTGGACTTCCGCATGAACTCCTGATTCTCCGCCGAGAGGACGTACTCGGACGCGAGCCGCTCGTACATCCAGTCGTCCACCACGCCCACCGTCGCGTCGTAGCCGAACAAGTAGTCCACGGTTGCTGCCATCTCGAAGGCACCCTTGTAGCCATGCTTTCGCATGGCGCTCATCCACCTGGGATTCACGACCCGAGCGCGAAACACCCTGTGTGTTTCCTCGGCCAGGCTCCTCGTCCTCACCTGGTCAGGCGTAGCCGAATCCCCCACGTACGCCTCGGGGCTGTCGCCCGTCAGGTGCCGGACCATGGCGACCATGCCGCCGTGGTACTGGAAGTAGTCGTCGGCGTCGACCAGATCGTGCTCGCGCGTGTCGATGTTCTTCGCCGCCACCGCGATCCGCCGGAACGCCGTCTCCATGTCGCCGCGCGCCGCCCGCCCGTCCAGCCCGCGCCCGTAGGCGTAGCCGCCCCACACCGCGTACACCTCGGCGAGGTCGGCGTCCGAACGCCAGTTGCGGGCGTCGATCAGCGGCAGCAGACCCGCGCCGTACGCGCCCGGCTTGGAGCCGAAGACGCGGGCGGTCGCGCGGCGCCGGTCGCCGTGTGCCGCCGTGTCCTCCTCCACGTGCGCGCGTACGTAGTTGGACTCGGCCGGCTCGTCCAGGTCCGCCACCGCCCGCACCGCGTCGTCGATCAACGCGACGACGTGCGGGAACGCGTCCCGGAAGAAGCCGGAGATGCGGACCGTCACGTCGATGCGCGGGCGGCCCAGCTCCTGAAGCGGCACGATCTCGAAGCCGGTCACACGCCGCGACGCCTCGTCCCAGACCGGGCGGCAGCCCAGCAGCGCCAGGATCTCGGCGATGTCGTCGCCCTGGGTGCGCATCGCGGACGTCCCCCAGACCGTCAGGCCGACGGACTTCGGGTATGCGCCGGTGTCCTGGAGGTACCGCTGCACCAGCGAGTCGGCGAGCGACTGACCGACCTCCCAGCTCAGCCGGGACGGAATGGCCTTGGGGTCGACGGAGTAGAAATTGCGGCCGGTCGGCAGCACGTTGACCAGACCGCGGGTCGGGGAGCCCGAGGGGCCCGCCGGGACGTAACCGCCGTCCAGCGCGTGCAGGATGTGCCCGATCTCGTCGGTGGTCCGGGCCAGGCGCGGGACGACCTCGTCGCAGGCGAACTCCAGCACCGCCACGACGTCCGGGAGTTCGGCGCCGAGCACGTCGTTCAGCACCGCGCCCACGGCCGTGCGCTTCCAGGCCCGCTCCTCCATGCCCTCCGCGATCCGCCGGCACAGCTGCTCCAGCAGGTCGATCGCGTCGGACGCCGTACGTGCCGGCCCCTCCACCAGGTCCGTCAGCTCCACCGGCATCTTCACCGGCGCCCCCGGCTCGGCCAGCAGCTCCTTCTCCACGAGCCCGAAGTGCGCCGCCAGCGAGGCCCGCAGACCTGGCAGCGCGTTCGCCCGTCCGCCCCACACCTGCGAGGCGCGCAGCACGGCCAGCACGAGGTTGACGCGCGGTTCGCCGACCGGGCCACCGCCCAGGACGTGCAGGCCGTCCCGGATCTGCACGTCCTTGATCTCGCACAGATAGCCGTCGATGTGCATGACGAACTCGTCGAACTCGTCGTCGTCCGGCTGCTCGGCCACGTGCAGGTCGTGGTGGAGCTCGGCCGCCTTGACCAGCGTCCAGATCTGGGCGCGCACCGCCGGCGCCTTCGCCGGGTCGAGGTCGCTCACCAGCGCGTACTCGTCGAGCAGCTGCTCCAGCCTGGCCAGGTCGCCGTAGGTGTCGGCCCGCGCCATCGGCGGGACCAGGTGGTCGACCACCGTGGCGTGCCCGCGCCGCTTGGCCTGGGTGCCCTCGCCGGGGTCGTTCACGATGAACGGGTAGATCAGGGGCAGTTCGCCGAGGACCGCGTCCGGCGCGCAGCCGGCGCTCAGCCCGAGCCCCTTGCCCGGCAGCCACTCCATCGTGCCGTGCTTGCCCATGTGCACGATCGCGTCGGCGCCGAAGCTGTGCTCCAGCCAGCGGTAGGCCGCCAGGTAGTGGTGCGAGGGCGGCATGTCCGGGTCGTGGTAGATCGCGATGGGGTTCTCGCCGAAGCCGCGCGGCGGCTGGATCATCACGACGACGTTCCCGAACCGCAGGGACGCCAGCACGATGTCGTCGCCGTCGACGTACAGCGAGCCCGGCGGCTCGCCCCACGCCTGCACCATCGCGTCCCGCAGCCCGGGGTCCAGCTTCTCGAACCAGGCCCGGTAGTCGGCCAGCGGCACCCGCGCGGGCGCCGCCGCCAGC
The DNA here is from genome assembly GCF_047340315.1 of Streptomyces sp. AF1A. Lineage (NCBI taxonomy): Bacteria > Bacillati > Actinomycetota > Actinomycetes > Kitasatosporales > Streptomycetaceae > Streptomyces > Streptomyces sp. AF1A. Next base: position 8,920 of record NZ_JBLEBI010000067.1, on the reverse strand, counting down.
TGCTCCTCGGTCAGCCACTCCACGTCGTGGCCGCCGGCCTCGATCAGCCGGTGGATCAGCTCGTCGCCGCCGGCGGGGTATTCGGTGAGCGCGTATCCGGCGTCGCGGAGCGCGTCCAGCACCCGCACCGCCGAGGCGGGCGTGTCCAGGCCGACCGCGTTGCCGACCCGTGAGTGCTTGGTCGGGTACGCGGTGAAGACCAGCGCGATCTTCTTCTCGGCGTTCGGCTTGTGCTTCAGGCGCGCGTGCCGTACCGCGATTGCGGCCACCCGCGCGGCCCGCTCGGGGTCGGCGAGGTAGACCGGGACCTCGTCCGGGCCCTGCTCCTTGAAGGAGAACGGCACCGTGACGAGCCGTCCGTCGAACTCCGGGATCGCGACCTGCATAGCGGCGTCCATGGGGGACAGGGCCGCGTCCGACTCCGCCCAGGCCGCCCGCGAGGAGGTGAGGCAGAGCCCCTGCAGAACCGGGATGTCGAGGTCGGCCAGCGCGCCGACGTCCCAGGACTCCTCGTCACCGCCCGCCGACGCCTGCGAGGCGTGGGTGCCGCCGGCCGCGAGCACCGTGGCGACCAGCGCGTCGGCCCTGCCCAGCAGCTCGTACAGACCGGCGTCCGCCCCGCGCAGCGAACCGCAGTAGACGGGCAGGGCGTTGGCCCCCTTCGCCTCGACGGCGGCGCACAGGGTGTCCACGAAGGCGGTGTTGCCGCTCAGCTCGTGCGCCCGGTAGAAGAGCACGCCCACGGTCGGACGGCCGCCTTGGACCTCGTACGAGCCGTGGACGCCGTACTCCGGCATCTTCCGTGGCCCCTCGAAGCCCTCGCCGGTCAGCAGCACGGTGTCGGACAGGAACCGGGACAGCTCCAGCAGGTTCGCGGGACCGCCCTCGACCAGGTACTTCAGCGCCTCCGCCACGACACCGGCCGGCACGGACGACTCGGCCATCAGCTCGGCGTCGGGCACCGCCTCCCCGCCCAGCAGCACGGTCGGGACACCGGACGCCCGCAGCGCGGCCAGCCCCTCCTCCCAGGCGCGTTTGCCGCCCAGCAGCCGTACGACGGCCAGGTCGGCGCCGTCGAGCAGCCGCGGCAGCTCCCGCGCCACGTCGACCCGGGTGGGGTTGCCGATGCGGTAGTCCGCGCCGGAGGCCCGGGCCGCCAGCAGATCCGTGTCGGCGGTCGACAACAACAACACTGTGCTCATGCGGGCGCTCCCGGTGGAATGAAGGGCAGTCCTCGCGGCGCGCCCGACTCGATGAGCCGCCACAGCGCGTCCGTGTCCGCGTGCTGTTCGATCAGGTCGCCGAGCCGGTCGAGCTGCTCCTCGCGCAGCGCGGCGAAGGAGGTGTCCGGCGCCGGTGCGAAGCGGCGGCCCGCGGCGGCGGCCACCTCGCGCAGGAAGGCCCGCCGGAAGCCGTCCGACTCCAGCGACCCGTGCCAGTGCGTGCCCCAGGTCTGGCCGACCCGGCAGCCGTCGAGGAAGGGCTCCCCGCTGTCGACCGTGGCCACCCCGTGGTGGATCTCGTACCCCTCGACCCGCTCGCCGAGGGCCTCGCCGGACGGCCGGGTCAGGGTCTTCTCGCGGGCGAACCGCACCCGTACGGGCAGCACGCCGAGCCCGGGGACCTCCCCGGCGCGCGACTCGACCGCGTCCTCGATGCGCTCGCCGAGGATCTGGAAGCCGCCGCAGATGCCGAGGACCGGACGTCCCTCGGCGGCCCGTCTCACGAGCGCGTCCGCGAGTCCGCGCTCGCGCAGCCACTGCAGCGCCCGTACGGTCCCGCGCGTGCCCGGAACCACCACCAGATCCGCGTCGGCCAGCTCCTCCGGCCGGTCCACGAACCGCACCACGACGCCCGGTTCGGCGGCCAGCGCGTCCACGTCCGTGAAGTTGGACATCAGCGGGACCGCGCACACGGCGACGCGCAGCACCTCCGCGCCGACCGGGGGAGCGACGGCGGACTCGCGGACGGTGCCGCGCAGCGACACCCTCACGCCGTCCTCCTCGTCGATGCCGAGCCCGTGCCGGAACGGCAGCACGCCGTACGTACGGCGCCCGGTGAGACCCTGGAGCATCTCCAACCCCGGCTCCAGCAGCGAGACATCGCCGCGGAACTTGTTCACCAGGAACCCGGCGACCAGCTCCTGGTCCTCGGGCGAGAGCAGCGCCACCGTGCCGAAGAAGGACGCGAAAACGCCCCCGCGGTCGATGTCCCCCACCACCAGCACGGGCAGCCGCGCGTTCCGCGCGATCCCCATGTTCACGATGTCCGTCCGCCGCAGATTGATCTCGGCGGGCGAACCGGCCCCCTCACAGATCACCGCGTCATACGTGCCCCGCAACTCCTCCAGGCACTCCAGCACGGTCCCCAGCAGCCGCTGCTGCCGCCCCCCGTGGTAGCCGCGCGCGCTCAGCTCGCCCACCGGCTTGCCCAGCAGCACCACCTGGCTGCTCTGCTCGCCGCCCGGCTTGAGCAGCACGGGGTTCATCAGCGCGGTCGGCTCGATCCGGCAGGCCTGGGCCTGCATCGCCTGCGCGCGCCCGATCTCGGCGCCCTCGCGGGTCACGAAGGAGTTGAGCGACATGTTCTGCGCCTTGAACGGCGCCACCTTCACGCCCCGGCGCACCAGCCACCGGCAGATCCCGGCGGTCACGACGCTCTTGCCGGCGTCGGAGGTGGTGCCGGCGACGAGGAGACCACCGTTCACTTCGCACGTCCCTTCACGAGGCGGCGCGCGGCGAGGGTGACGCCGAGCGCGAGCAGGCCGACGCGGCGCGAGAGCCGGACGGCACGGTCGATGTCGGTGACCCGGACCGCACGCCCGGTGGCGCCGTTGAGCACCGGGCGGTGCTCGACGCGGCCGCCGTAGGACAGGGTTCCGCCGAGCCGTACGCCGAGGCCTCCTTCGCGGGCGCCCTCGGCGTACGGCTCGGCGTTGGGGCTCGGGTGCTCCGCCGTGCTCGCCGCGCTGGCCGGCGAGCACGGCGGTCAGCCGGGCCCCCGGCCAGCCGGCGAGGTCGTCCAGCCGGGCGGAGGCCCAGCCGTAGCGGCGGTGGCGGGGGGACCGGTGACCGACCATGGCGTCCAGGGTGTTGACCGCCCGGAAGCCGACGAGCCCCGGCACTCCGGCCACGGCGCCCCACACCAGCGCGCCCACCACGGCGTCGGAGGTGTTCTCGGCGACGGACTCGACCACGGCGCGGGCGATGCCGTCGGCGTCCAGTGCCTGCGGGTCCCGGCCGCACAGGTGGGGCAGCCGGGCGCGGGCCGCCTCGACGTCCCCGCGCTCCAGGGCACGCCCGATGGTCCGCGCCTCCCGGGCCAGCGACGTGCCGCCCACGACCGCCCAGACGGCGGCGGCGGTCAGCGCGACGCGGGCGGCGGGGGAGGGGCGCACGGCGCGTGCGGCAACCGTGCCGAGGGCGACGGCGCCGCCGGCGCACACGGCGGCGTGCACGGCGCCCCAGCCGCGGTGGTCGTGCCACAACGCGCGTTCCACGGCGGCGGCCGCACGCCCGAACGCGGCGACCGGATGCCCGCGGCGGGGATCGCCCAGGAGCAGGTCACCGAGAAGGCCGGCGGCGGCGCCGTACGCGTAAGTGCGATCGGCACCCATCGGCTCAGTCGGCCGTGGGCGCAGGAGCGGTCCTGGTGCGGGTCCTTCGGCAGCCGAGCATCGCGATACGTGTCCTCACTCAGGGTGTCCACGCCCTGGTTCGACGAGATCCGGCGGTGAGAGTTCCTGGCTCCCGGGGTTCTTCCCCGGTGACAGTGGCGGGACCGCGCCGGATTCGCACCGGCTTCCTCTCTGCCGCCGTACATGGCCTGGGCAGTCCACCACGCGCCCCGAACGGCCGTCAACTGGCCGTTGACCTGCGAGGGGAGAGTGTGCCGATCCCCACATCGCGGGGCGGGCGTGACCGCCCGGCACGGCAAAGGCTCCCCTCCGTCAGAAACGGAAGGGAGCCCGGGTGTTGCCCGATGCGCTGCGGTGCGTCAGGACTTGGCGACGATCAGGTGGATGCCGTACACCACCGCCGCCGCGCAGGCCGCGAAGCAGACGTAGGCGCCGGTGACGGCCAGCGCGCCGCCGCCACCCTGGGCCGCGGCCTTCTCGCGGCGGGCCAGGCCGTTGATGCCGAGGGTGAACAGGGCCACCAGGCCCACCGTGAACACGAGGCTGACGCCGAAGACGGAGCCGATGGCCGACCAGTCGATCTTCATGGGGACGCTTCCTTGGTAACCGGGTCAGTGGCCGGGGTCAGACGGCGGCGGCCGGAGGGGCCGCCGGCGCGGCGGGGGCCGGCTCGGTGGCCGGGGCGGGGATGGTGGCCGTCAGGTCCTCGGCGACCGCCCCCGTGGGGGGCGGGGTCACCGCGGCGATGGCGGTGGTGACCACACCGGCCGGCTCCTCGGTGCCGGCGACCACGTTGGTGTGGTCGACGACGTCGCGGCGGGAGTACTTCCAGATCCCGGCGCTGGCGGCGACCAGGAAGACCAGGACGCCGGCGGTGCCCGGGTCGCCCAGCTCCGTGACGGACTCGGCGCCCGCACCGACCAGCGCGGCGGCCGGGAGGGTGAGGACCCAGGCGACGGTCATGCGGGTCGCGGTGGACCAGCGGACCACTCCGCCCTTGCGGCCGAGGCCCGCGCCCATCACCGCGCCGGAGACGACGTGCGTGGTGGAGAGGGAGAAGCCGAGGTGGGAGGAGGCCAGGATCGCGGTCGCGGCGCTGGTCTGGGCCGCGAAGCCCTGGCGCGGCTCCAGATCGGTCAGGCCCGTGCCCATGGTGCGGATGATGCGCCAGCCGCCGATGTAGGTGCCGAGCGCGATGGCCAGGCCCGCGGAGAGGATCACCCAGGTGGGAGGGTTGGAGCCGGGGGCGATGGCGCCGCCCGCGATCAGCGCGAGGGTGATGACGCCCATCGTCTTCTGCGCGTCGTTGGTGCCGTGCGCGAGGGAGACCAGGCCGGCGGAGGCGATCTGGCCGGCGCGGTAGCCCTTGCGGGTGGCCTCGCCCTCGGCGCCGCCGATGCCGTAGGAGAACCGGGTGGCCAGCATCGAGGCGAGGCCCGCCACGACCGGCGCGGCGACGGCCGGGAGCAGCACCTTGGTCACCAGCACCTCACCGTGCACCGCGCCGAAGCCGGCGGAGGCGACGGCGGCGCCTATCAGGCCGCCCATCAGGGCGTGGGAGGAGCTGGAGGGCAGTCCGACCAGCCAGGTCAGCAGGTTCCAGAGGATCGCGCCGACCAGGGCGGCGAAGATGACCTCGGGACGGATACCGCTCTCGTCGACGAGACCCTTGGAGATCGTGTTGGCGACCTCCACGGAGAGGAAGGCGCCGACCAGGTTGAGGGCGGCGGACATGAGTACCGCGAGCTTGGGCTTCATGGCGCCTGTGGAGATGGTGGTCGCCATCGCGTTCGCGGTGTCGTGGAAACCGTTCGTGAAATCAAACGCGAGTGCGGTGACGACCACAATCGCGAGGATCAGCGAGAAGCTTTCCATTTACCCAGGCATTCGTTCGAGGTCATTGGCGCGACGAACGTAGGCAACCTGGGTGAACGGAAGATGAACTGAGTCGGGCGCCGGAGTGTCAGTAGAGGGGTGCCGGGATTCCGCTTCGCGCTGTCGCCCCAGGCGCCCCTTGCGTCACCAGCCCCGCGCGAAGGCCCGCAGGCTGCCCGCCGACCCGTTGAAGAGATTCTGGTCACCCGGCAGCCCGCCCCCGGTGCCGTACTGCCAGAACGTCCAGTACGGCCACCCGCCCGGCAGCGACCCCGGCCCCTCGCTGCCGTGCCGGGCGATCCACAGCGCGTGCCGGGACGCGAACGCGTGGCTGTCGCCGGTGCACAGCCGCCACCAGTGGGCCGTGGTGTAGATCACCGGGCGGCGGCCGGTCTCCTGCTCGACCTCGTCGCTGAACGACCAGATCCAGTCGACCATCCGCCGCTTGCTGAGCCCGTAGCACTGGTGGTTCGCGTTGTACGGGTTGTACTCGATGTCCAGCGCGGGCGGCAGCGTCCAGCCGTCGGCCCGCCAGTCCCCGCCGTTGCGCACGAAGAACCTGGCCTGCTGGGTGCCGGAGGACCGGTCGGGGAGCGCGAAGTGGTACGCGCCCCGGATCAGGCCCGTCTCGCGCGCGCCGTCGTACTGATCGTCGAAGTAGGGGTTGCGGTAGTCCGTGGACTCGGTGGCCTTCACGTAGACGAACCGCGCGCCGTGGTCCTGCGCGGACGGCCAGTCGACCTGCTTCTGGTGGGAGGAGACGTCGTGCCCCCGGGGCAGCCCGGCCGCCCAGCGCGGCGGCCCGGCCGAGGCGGTCGTGGTGCCCGCGAGGGCGAGCGCCGCCGTGGCCGCCGCCAGGACGCCGGCGCGGCGACGGAAGTGGGTGCGTTCACGGGCCATGTGCCGTCTCCCCGGAGTGGTGGACGACCGGGTCGTCCGGCGGGCAAGAGGTGTCATTGAAGGCCCGTCGATCGGTGAATCGGCACTGTTTTCTGGCGTTTCGCAAGGAGATCGCCCGATCGGGGGTCAGGCCCCGCCCGCCGGCGCGGCCGGCAGCGCGCGCCCGCGACGGTGCGGCGCTCGCGGGAGGCGGCCTCCGCGTACCGCACGACCGCGCCCGCCGCCGGGAGCGGCTGGCAGGATCGCCGCATGACCGAACAGCGACGGGACGCGGACGAGGAAACGGCACGGCTGTGGGCGGCCCTGGTCGAGACGGCACGCCGGACCGTCGCCGACGGACTGGTCGTCGGCACCTCCGGCAACGTCTCGGCACGCGTCGGCGACCTGGTGCTGGTCACCCCGTCGGGCGTGCCCTACGACCGGCTCACCCCGGACGACATCACCGGCGTCGACCTCACCGGGCGCCCGGTGCTCGGCACGCTGCTGCCGACCAGCGAGCTGCCCATGCACCTGGCCGTCTACCGCACCACCGACGCCCGCGCGGTCGTCCACACCCACGCCGTGCACGCCACCGCGGTCTCCACGCTGGTGCCGGAGCTCCCCGCGGTCCACTACATGACCGGCGCCCTCGGCGGACCGGTCCGCGTCGCCCCCTACGCGACCTACGGCACCGAGGAACTCGCCGAGAACATGCTCCGCGCCCTCGACGGCCGCTCCGGCTGCCTGCTGCAGAACCACGGCACGATCACCTACGGCGCCGGCCTCGACCAGGCCTACGACCGCACCGCCCAGCTGGAGTGGATGTGCCGCCTGTGGCTGACGGCGTCCTCCGTGCCCGGCCTGACCCCGTCGCTGCTCTCGGAGGCACAACTGGCCGAAGCCGGGGAACGATTGAAGGGATACGGCCAACGGAGGTGACCCCTTGCCGCGCAGCCCCCTGTCCCGCTCGCTCACGGCGATCCGCGGTTTCGCACCGGCTTCGCCCGTCCCGATCCGCCGCCGGGCGGCCGCCCCTCGGCTGGCCGGTCGCGCGGAGCGCCCCGACACTGGAGCCGTGCGCACCGTCAAAGCGACCGCCGCCGCAGTGACCGCCGTCCTCGCCGCCGGCATGGCATCCGTGGCCGCCGGCCGGCTCGCCAGCGACGCGGCGCTGAAGGCGAGCCCGGGCCGCCCGCTGCCCACCGAGCCCCGCCTCACCGTGCACGGCACGGCCGCCGGCCAGATCACGCTCACCCGCGACCTGGCCTCCCTGCGCCCCGGCACCTACGGCCTCGCCGGCGACGGTTCCCACGCGGTCGTCGGCCCCGTCCTGGAGGGGGCCCGGCACACCGCCGACACCGTCGTGCGCCGCCTCGACCGCGTCACGCACGGCACCCTCGCCCCCGGGGACACCGTCTGGCTCACCCCGAACCTGTACGTCGGCAACCCGGGTGCGGCCCTCGGCCTCGACCACTCCGAAGTCGACGTGCCCGGCGAGCTCGGCGCCCTGCCGGCCTGGTTCCTGCCCGGACAGCGGGACATCTGGGTGATCGCCGTGCACGGCCTGGGCACCACCCGCGAGCACGCCATGAACCTCATGGGCTTCCTGCACAGCCGCCGTCTGCCGGTGCTCGCGCTGGCCTACCGCGGCGACCTCGGCGCACCGCGCCCCGCGGACGGCCTGAACCACCTCGGCGAGACCGAGTGGCGGGACGTGGACGCGGCCATCCGCCACGCCGTCCGCTACGGCGCCCGCCGCGTCGTCCTGCTCGGCTGGTCCACCGGCGCCACGATGGCCCTGCGCGCCGCCGAGCACTCCACGATGCGCGACCGCGTCGCCGGTCTGATCCTCGACTCGCCGGTGCTCAGCTGGGAGGCCACGCTGCGCGCCCTCGCCCGGGCCCGCCACACCCCGCAGCCGCTGCTGCCGCTCGCGGTGCGGGCCGCACAGGGCCGGGCCGGGCTGCAGGCCGACCGGGTCGCCGAGATCACCGACCCGGACCGGCTCGCCATGCCGACGCTGATCGTCCACGGCCCGGGCGACCACGTCGCCCCCTGGGAGTACTCCCGCCGCCTCGCCGCCCGCCGTCCCGACCGGATCGCCCTGCACACCGTGCAGGACGCCCCGCACGCGGCGATGTGGAACCCCGACCCGAAGGACTACGAGGAGCGCCTGCGCCGCTTCCTGACCCCGCTGATGTGACGGGTTCACCCTGCTGATGTGACGGGTTCCCACGTGCGTCCCGGCCCGCTCCCGGCCGTTCCGTTTAACGCTGTACGACCGGCCTGATCCCGCCCGTCGGGCCCGCACCGGGCCCGGTGCGTTGGCCAGCCCCGTCGCCCCCCGTGACATTCCGTTTGGGTTTTCGGACCGTCAACCGGAAGACTGCACCCGTGACGTCCCGTATCCCGCGCGACTCCAGGCTCCGACTCGTCCGACCGCGACCCCTGGCCGCCGCCCCCAGAGCTGTGAACCAGGGGCGCCCGCGCCGCCCCGCACCCCGGCCGCCGGAGGGTACCCCCGCCCCG
>NZ_JBLEBI010000066.1:0-33726 GCF_047340315.1 Streptomyces sp. AF1A | reverse complement strand
CGGGCGCGGGCGCCCCGCGCGACCCTCGGCCGGCGGTCTCCATCCGGTCCCCCCTCCCCCGATCAGTAGGCCGGCATCGTGCGCGGGCCCAGGTCGTCGCGGACCGGAGGGGGTGCGAGGCGTACCGTCGCACCGAGGACGCTCGCGCCGTGCGGGGCGACGACGACCGGCTCCAGGGTCACCGCGACCACCTCGGGGTGGTCGTCGACCAGCCGGGACACCCGCAGCAGCAGCTCCTCCAGCGCCCGGGTGTCCACGGGCGTGGAGCCGCGCCAGCCGAAGAGCAGCGGCGCGGTGCGGATCGAGCGCACCAGGGAGGCCGCCTCCCGGTCGGTGACCGGGACCAGCCGGTGCGCCATGTCCCCGAGCAGCTGCGAGGGGGGCCCGGCCAGCCCGAAGGACAGCACCGCCCCGGCCGCCGGGTCGATCACCGCCCGCACCACCGTGTCGACCCCGCGCGGGGCCATGCCCTGCACCACCGGGCGCAGTTCCTCCGGTTTCCCGAACAGCTCGGTCAACTCGGTGTAGGCCCGGCGCAGTTGCTCCTCGTCGGCGAGGTCCAGGCGGACGCCGCCCAGGTCGGCGCGGTGCCTGAGGTGCGGCGCGGTCGCCTTGAGGGCCACCGGGTAGCCGAGGGCGCGGGCGGCCTCGGCGGCGGCGTCGGCCGTCGGGGCGGGAACCGTGCGCCGCACGTGGATGCCGTACTTGCCGAGCAGTTCGCAGGTCTCCGCCTCGGGGATCGTGAAACCCTTCCCGCGCGCGAGCAGCTCCCCGATCAGGCGCGCGGCCCCCTTCTCGTCGATGTCCTCGTACTCCGGCACCTTCCCTGGATCCGTGGCGTCCTGCCGCCACTGCCCGTACCTGACGGCCTCGGCGAGGGCGCGAACGGCGCGTTCGGCGGCGGGGTAGGCGGGGATGAGGTGGGTGCCCTCGGGGGGAGCCACCGCCGCGGTGGGCAGGGGCTGCGCGGAGCCGCGGGCGTCCGCCCGCTCCTTGCCGGCGGCCGCGGGTGCCGTGCTCGCCGCGGCCGACAGTGCCTGCGCCAGCCCCCCGAGCTCCACGTGCACCACCAGCACCGGCTTCCCCGGCACCGCGGCCGCCGCCGACCGCAGCGCCTCCGCCAGCTCCGTGTCCCCCGGCGACCCTTCCCCGATCGCGGGGATCGCCGTGACCACCACCGCGTCGTTCGTGTCGTCGGCCAGTGCCCGGCCGAGCGCCCGGTGGAAGTCCTCCGCCGTCGCCGCGGTCGTCAGGTCCAGCGGTCGCGCGGGCCGCAGTCCCTCCGCGACGCACCGGTCGTACGTCAGCACACCCAGCGACTCCGAGTTGCCGAGGATCGCCACGCGCGGCCCCGCAGGCAGCGGCTGCCGCGCGAGCAGCAGCCCCGCGTCGACCAGCTCGGTGATCGTGTCGACCCGGATCACCCCGGCCTGCCGCAGCAGCGCGGACACGGTCTCGTGGGGGAGGTGGGTGGCGCGCACCGCGTGCCCCTGCGGCGCCGTACCGGTCCCCTGCACGACGACCAGCGGCTTCGCCGCGGCGGTCCGCCGGGCGAGCCGGGCGAACTTGCGGGGGTTGCCGATGGACTCCAGGTACATGAGGACGACATCGGTCTCGGGATCGTCGTACCAGTACTGGAGGACGTCGTTGCCCGAGACGTCGGCCCGGTTGCCGGCGGAGACGAAGGTGGAGACGCCCGTGACCCCGGTGACCCCTCCCCCGCGCCGGTGCAGCCGGGACAGCAGCGCGATGCCGATGGCGCCGGACTGGGCGAAGATGCCGATGCGGCCGGGCCGGGGCATCTCGGGGGCCAGGGAGGCGTTGAGCCGGACGTCCGGGGCGGTGTTGATGACCCCGAAGGCGTTCGGGCCGATGATCCGCATGCCGTACGTGCGCGCGTGCTGCACGAGGGCCCGCTGCCGCTCCCGCCCCTCGGGACCGCTCTCGGCGTATCCGGCGGAGACCACCACGAGCCCCTGGACGCCCTGTTCACCGCACTCGGCGACCACGGCCGGCACGTACGGGGCCGGCACGGCGACGACGGCGAGGTCCACCGGGCCCGGGATGTCCCGCACCGAGCGGTACGCGGGCACCCCGTCGAGTTCTCCGAGGTCCTCGGGGAACGCCTTGTTCACCGCGTGCAGCCGGCCCCCGTAGCCCGCGTCCCGGATGTTGCCGAGGATGCCGCGCCCCACGCCGCCGGGCGCGCGGCCGACGCCGACGACCGCGACGGAGCCGGGCGCCAGCAGCCGCCGTACCGAACGGGCCTCCGCGCGCTGCTCCCGCGCGCGCTGCACGGCGAGGGAGCGGTCGGTGGGTTCGAGGTCGAACTCCAGGCGTACGACGCCGTCCTCGAAGCTGCGCTTCTGGGTGTAGCCGGCGTCGGTGAACACCTTGATCATCTTGGTGTTGGCGGGCAGCACCTCGGCGGCGAAGCGGCGGATGCCGCGCTCACGGGCGACCGCCGCGATGTGTTCCAGCAGGGCGGAGGCGACGCCGCGGCCCTGGTGCGCGTCCTGGACCAGGAAGGCGACCTCGGCCTCGTCGGCGGGTGCGGACGCGGGCGCGCCGTCGGCGCCGATGCGGTCATAGCGTACGGTGGCGATGAACTCGCCGCCGACGGTGGCCGCGAGTCCCACCCGGTCCACGAAGTCGTGGTGCGTGAAGCGGTGGACGTCCTTGGCGGACAGTCGCGGGTACGGCGCGAAGAAGCGGTAGTACTTCGACTCGTCCGAGACCTGCTCATAGAAGCTGACGAGGCGGTCGGCGTCATCAACGGTGATGGGCCGGATGCGCGCGGTCCCTCCGTCGCGCAGCACCACGTCCGCCTCCCAGTGGGCGGGGTACTCGTACCGGCCCTGCCGGTCCGCCGAGGTCTGCATGGGCCCCAGAGTACGGCTCGCGTCCGACAACGGCGCGGGGCAGTCTGTGGAGGACGACAAAGCCGGACCGAGGCCGCGGTCCGACGACACATCCGGGTGGGAGGAAGCTCCGCGCCGGGCATGCTTCACGATGTGGGAAACTGGTCTAGACAACCCTGACACCGAAGGGCAGCAACACATGGCTGAGCGCCGCGTCAACGTCGGCTGGGCCGAGGGCCTCCACGCCCGCCCCGCCTCCATCTTCGTCCGAGCCGCCACGGCCGCAGGCGTCCCGGTGACGATCGCCAAGGCCGGCGGCACGCCGGTCAACGCGGCCTCCATGCTGGCCGTCCTGGGCCTGGGCGCCCAGGGCGGCGAGGAGATCGTCCTCGCCTCCGACGCCGAGGGCGCGGACGCCGCCCTGGACCGTCTGGCCAAGCTGGTCGCCGAGGGCCTGGAAGAGCTGCCCGAGACCGTCTGACGCTCTGTGAGCGGAAGCCGGAAGCCGCGTCGCCCGTACCGGGTGGCGCGGCTTTCGCGTTCTCGCGGCCGGCGGGCCGAATTCGGCGCGGGCGCCCCGCGGCGACGTCGGCCGCCGGCCACCCGCACCATTACCGGCCCATAATTCCCCGGCACCGGGAAAACGGGCAGCGGGAAATACACGGCCGCCGAATATCCCCTCTTGTATACGGCGCCCTTGTTAATGCCGCACGCCCGGCGTGTTTACGGCATGTTGCGAAGTCCTCACGCGCTCCGCGGCGCCGGGAAGGCGAAGGCGGTGCGCGGCGGTCGCGCGCTCGGTGTGCACCGCCGTCACCGCACGCGCGCGCTCGCCGTCCCCGCGCGCCACGGCGTCCACGATCGCGCCGTGCTCCGCCCAGCACTCCACCGGATTCGGCGGCGCCTGCACCGTGTACATCCAGGCGATCTTGTGGCGCAGCTGGGTGAGCATCGAGGTCAGTGAGGGGCTGCCGGAGGCCTGGGCCAGCGTCTCGTGGAACCAGCCGCCCAGCGAGCGCAGGTCCTCGCTGTTCCCCCTTCTGGCCCGCTCCTGACCCAGCCGGACCAGGCCGCGCAGCACCTTCAGATGCGCCTCCGTGCGCCGCTGCGCGGCCCGGGCGGCCCCGAGCGGCTCCAAGAGCATGCGCATGTCCAGCACATCGGCGGCCTCCTGCTCGGTCGGCTCGGCCACGCACGCGCCCGCGTGCCGGCGAGTCACCACGAACCCCTCCGCCTCCAGGGTGCGCAGGGCCTCGCGCACGGGGACACGCGAGACGCCGTAGCGGCGGGCCAGGACTTCCTCGGTGAGGCGGCCGCCGCGCTCGTGGATCCCGGTGACGATGTCGTCCCGGATCGCCGTGCACACCGAGTGCGCCGGAATACGCATGCCCGACCTCCGTCTTCATCCCGGTGAAACGCCGACGATGGACGCGTGTACCGTGACTCTGTTCCAGTGCGCCTGAATTTCCGATGCCAGTCCGTAATCCATGGATATTTTTTGGACAGCGTTCCGGTGGGCACCGTGAAAAAACGGCGAAAGCCCCGGCTCGGTGGGCCGGGGCTTCGCCGTGTGTACGGGCGTCCGCTCGGTCAGACGGTCACGCCGTGCTTGCGGAGGTAGGCGACGGGGTCGACGTCGGAGCCGTAGTCGGGGGTGGTGCGGGCCTCGAAGTGCAGGTGCGGGCCGGTGACGTTGCCGGTCGCGCCGGACAGGCCGATCTGCTGGCCGGGCGTGACCCGCTGGCCCACGGTGACGCCGATGGACGACAGGTGGCCGTACTGGGTGTACATGCCGTCGGCCATGCGGATCACGATCTGGTTGCCGTACGCGCCGCCCCACCCGGTGGAGACGACGGTGCCGGTGCCGACCGCGTGCACGGAGGTGCCGCTCACGGCGTGGAAGTCGATGCCCGTGTGGTGGCCGGAGGACCACAGCGAACTGCTCGCTTCGTAGCCCGTGGAGACGTAGGAGTGCGCGATCGGGGCGACGAAGGCGTTCAGCCGCCTGCGCTCGGCCTCGCGGGCGGCGCGGGCCTCGGCCTCGCGCGCCTGCTTGGCCCGCAGGGCCGCGGCCGCCTCGGCCGCCTTCTGGTCGGCGGCGCGCTGCTGGGCGGCGGCCTGCGCGTCGATGTGCGCGGCGACGTCGTCGCTGACGGTGAGGACCGGGGTCAGTCCGGTCTGCTCCGCGGTGTTCTCGGCGGCGAGTGCCGGGGAGGCCGCGAGGGTGCCGATGACACCGGTGGTCGTGAGGGCCGCGATGCCGGCCGCCTGCGCGGTGCCGCGCTTGACCCGGCCGGGCTTGCGGTGCTTCCCGGTGGCGCACATGAACGCCATGTAGTGGCTGGTCCTTTCCTTCCCTCTCGCCTACCGGGTTAGCTGACGGGTTCGGAGCAGGAAGGTCTCCTACGGGAGCCCTCGCTCGCACGCGGGCGCCCGATTCACCCCAGGGACGGTGGGTCCCCGGCTCCCCTGGCTCGCGCCGTACGGGGACTCGGCGATGACTGTCCGCTGCCGCGGATGCGGCGTACTGCCTGACGAACAGCCCGGACGACGCTAAGGGGGCCCGCCTGCGATCCTCAAACCGATCCGGGCTTTTGTAGCGCATCCCACAGGGCAGACAGGCAACCTCCGTCCCAAATCGGGCACGGGGGAAGAGAGTGGAACAACCAGGGGGCCCTGACGGTCCGTCGACCGTCAGGGCCCCACGCGCGCGCGTGCGACCTGCGTGGGCGTCGGGCGACACGTTCACGCTGTCGTCACGGCCCCACGCGCGCGTGCGGCTACTCGCTGAGGCGGAGCCGGCCTGGGCCGACAGGACGCCGGCCCCACGCGCGCGTGCGGCTACTCGGCCGCCACCACGGTCACCTCGCCGATGCCGAGCGCCTCGACCGGCGCCTTGATCCGGGAGGCGTCCCCGACGAGGACGGTCACCAGGCGGTCCACCGGGAAGGCGTTCACGACCGCGGCCGTGGCCTCCACCGTGCCCGTCGCGGCCAGCTGCCGGTACAGCGTCGCCTGGAAGTCGTCGGGCAGGTGCTGCTCGACCTGGTCGGCCAGGGTGCTCGCGACGGCCGCCGCGGTCTCGTACTTCAGCGGCGCCACGCCCACCAGGTTCTGCACGGCGACGTCCCGCTCGGCGTCGGTCAGGCCCTCCGCCGCGAGGGTGCGCAGCACCTTCCACAGGTCGTCCAGCGCCGGGCCCGTGTTGGGGGTGTCCACGGAGCCGCTGATGGCGAGCATCGCGGCACCCGAGCCGTCCGGCGCGGAGCGCAGGACCTGCCCGAACGCGCGCACCCCGTAGGTGTAGCCCTTCTCCTCGCGCAGGACGCGGTCCAGGCGGGAGGTGAGGGTGCCGCCGAGGCAGTAGGTACCGAGCACCTGGGCGGGCCACACCCGGTCGTGCCGGTCCGGTCCGATCCGGCCGATGAGCAGCTGCGTCTGCACCGCGCCGGGCCGGTCCACGATGACCACGCGTCCGGTGTCGTCGGCGCTCACCGGCGGCACCGGGCGCGGCTCGCCCGGCCTGCCGGTCCAGGCGCCCAGGGTGTCGCCGAGCAGCGCGTCGAGGTCGACGCCGGTGAGGTCGCCCACCACGACCGCGGTGGCCGTGGCCGGGCGCACGTGCCGGTCGTAGAAGGCGCGTACGGCGGCGGCGTCGATCTTCTCGACGGTCTCCTCGGTGCCCTGGCGCGGGCGGGACATGCGCGAGGACGCCGGGAACAGCTCCTTGGAGAGTTCCTTGGCGGCCCGGCGGGAGGGGTTGGCCAGCTCGTGCGGGATCTCGTCCAGGCGGTTGCGCACCAGCCGCTCGATCTCGCTCTCGGCGAAGGCGGGCGCCCGCAGCGCGTCGGCGACCAGGCCGAGCCCCTTGGCCAGCCGAGAGGCCGGCACCTCGAGGCTGAGCCGGACGCCGGGGTGGTCGGCGTGCGAGTCCAGGGTGGCGCCGGCGCGCTCCAGCTCGGCGGCGAACTCCTCGGCGGAGTGCTTGTCGGTGCCCTCGGAGAAGGCCCGCGCCATGATCGTGGCGACGCCGTCCAGGCCCGCCGGCTCGGCGTCCAGGGGGGCGTCGAGCAGCACCTCGACGGCGACGACCTGCTGGCCGGGGCGGTGGCAGCGCAGCACGGTCAGGCCGTTGTCGAGCGCGGTGCGCTCGGGCGCCGGGAAGGCCCACGGCCGGGCCTCGCCGGCCTGCGGCCGCGGGTGGAAGTCCATGGTGGCGAGCTCGGTCACTTGGCCGTCTCCTCGTTGTCGTTGCCGGCCTCCACGGTCGCTTCCGTCTCCGGGTCCTCGGGCACGTCGGCGTCCGGGGCGGCCTCCGGGGACTTCGGCTCGTAGACCAGGACCGCGCGGTTGTCGGGGCGCAGGCGCGCCTGGGCGACCTCCTGCACCTCCTCGGGGGTCACCTGCAGAACGCGCTGGACGGCGGTGAGGGCGAGCTGGGGATCGCCGAACAGGACGGCGTACCGGCACAGTTCGTCGGCACGGCCGGCGACCGTGCCCAGCCGGTCCAGCCACTCGCGCTCCAACTGGGCCTGGGCGCGCTCCATTTCCTCCGGCGTGGGGCCCCGCTCGGCGAACCGGGCCAGCTCCTCGTCGATGGCGGCCTCGATGACCGGCACCTCCACGTCACCGGAGGTCTTCACGTCCAGCCAGCCCATCGAGGGCGCGCCGGCCAGACGCAGCAGGCCGAAGCCGGCCGCCACGGCCGTACGGTCGCGGCGCACCAGCCGGTTGTACAGGCGGGAGGACTCGCCGCCGCCGAGGATGGTCAGGGCGACGTCGGCCGCGTCGCACGCGCGCGTGCCGTCGTGCGGGAGCCGGTAGGCGGCCATCAGGGCGCGCGCCGGGACCTCCTCGACGACGACCTCGCGCAGCTGCTCGCCGATGACCTCCGGCAGCGAGCCGTCGCGGGGCGCGGGCTTGCCGTCGTGGGACGGGATGGACCCGAAGTACTTCTCGACCCAGGCGAGGGTCTGCACCGGGTCGATGTCGCCCACCACGGACAGCACCGCGTTGTTCGGCGCGTAGTAGGTGCGGAAGAACTGGCGTGCGTCCTCCAGGGTGGCCGCGTCCAGATCCGCCATCGAACCGATCGGCGTGTGGTGGTAGGGGTGGCCCTCCGGGTAGCTGAGGGCGGTCAGCTTCTCGAAGGCGGTGCCGTAGGGGACGTTGTCGTAGCGCTGGCGGCGCTCGTTCTTGACGACGTCCCGCTGGTTCTCCATGGACTCGTCGTCCAGGGCGGCCAGCAGGGAGCCCATGCGGTCGGCCTCCAGCCAGAGCGCCAGCTCCAGCTGGTGGGCGGGCATGGTCTCGAAGTAGTTGGTGCGCTCGAAGCTGGTGGTGCCGTTGAGCGAGCCGCCGGCGCCCTGCACCAGCTCGAAGTGGCCGTTGCCCTGCACCTGCGCCGAGCCCTGGAACATCAGGTGCTCGAAGAGGTGGGCCAGGCCGGTACGCCCCTTGACCTCGTGGCGGGAGCCGACGTCGTACCAGAGGCAGACCGCCGCCACCGGGGTCAGGTGGTCCTCGGAGAGCACCACGCGCAGACCGTTGGCCAGGCGGTGCTCGGTCGCTGTCAGGCCCCCGGAGCCTGCCTCGGCTGTGGTCGTGTGACCCATGGGCATGTACGTCCCTTCGCGAGCGGAGGCGGTTGTGCACACCGCGGTTTTCCTGCCGTTCCTGCCACTGTATGCAACGTGTGCCGGGCCCCGGCGGTGTTCCCGCTGGACGTACGCCCACAGCGGATCGCGTAGCCTGCGTCGCACCCGGCACCGCCGGCCCCCGGGTGCCGTGCGGGGCCGCTGGGACCGGGTCGCGGCCCGGGTTGTCAGTGCCCCGGTCCACAATGGTCCGCGACAGATCCGTCAGTCGCTTCAGCAAGAGCGAGCCGAAGGGTGCGCGCCCCGAAGGCGAGCGAGAAGATCAGGAGGAGCCGGCAGCGATGGCCCGCCGCAGCACGAAGACCCCGCCGCCCGACGATTCGTTCGAGGAGAGGATCCTCGACATCGACGTCGTGGACGAGATGCGAGGCTCCTACCTCGAGTACGCGTACTCGGTCATCTACTCGCGCGCCCTGCCGGACGCCCGTGACGGCCTCAAGCCGGTGCACCGCCGCATCGTGTACCAGATGAACGAGATGGGTTTGCGCCCCGACCGCGGCTATGTGAAGTGCGCGCGCGTCGTCGGCGAGGTCATGGGCAAGCTGCACCCGCACGGCGACGCGTCGATCTACGACGCCCTGGTGCGCATGGCCCAGCCGTTCTCCATGCGCGTGCCGCTGGTCGACGGCCACGGCAACTTCGGCTCGCTGGGCAACGACGACCCGCCGGCCGCCATGCGGTACACCGAGTGCCGGATGGCCGAGGCGACGAGCCTGATGACCGAGTCGATCGACGAGGACACGGTCGACTTCGCGCCGAACTACGACGGCCAGGAGCAGGAGCCGGTGGCGCTGCCCGCCGCCTTCCCGAACCTGCTGGTCAACGGCTCCTCGGGCATCGCGGTCGGCATGGCGACGAACATGCCCCCGCACAACCTGCGGGAGGTCGTCGCGGCCGCCCGCCACCTGATCAGGCACCCGAACGCCGACCTGGACGCGCTGATGAAGCACGTCCCGGGCCCCGACCTGCCCACCGGTGGCCGGATCGTCGGCCTGGACGGCATCCGGGACGCGTACGCGACCGGCCGCGGCACCTTCAAGATGCGCGCGACCGTCACGATCGACACCGTGACCGCCCGCCGCAAGGGCCTGGTGGTCACGGAGCTGCCGTTCGCGGTCGGTCCGGAGAAGGTCATCGCGAAGATCAAGGACCTGGTCAACGCGAAGAAGGTCCAGGGCATCGCGGACGTCAAGGACCTCACCGACCGCGAGCACGGCCTGCGCCTGGTCATCGAGATCAAGAACGGCTTCGTGCCGGAGGCGATCCTGGAGCAGCTGTACAAGCTGACGCCGATGGAGGAGTCCTTCGGCATCAACAACGTCGCCCTGGTCGACGGGCAGCCGCTCACCCTGGGCCTGAAGGAGCTGCTGGAGGTCTACCTCGACCACCGCTTCGACGTGGTCCGGCGCCGCAGCGAGTACCGGCGGGGCAAGAGGCGCGACCGCCTGCACCTGGTCGAGGGCCTGCTGACCGCGCTGGTCGACATCGACGAGGTCATCCGGCTGATCCGGTCCAGCGACAACTCGGCGCAGGCCAAGGAGCGCCTGATCCAGCGGTTCTCGCTGAGCAACGTGCAGACGCAGTACATCCTCGACACCCCGCTGCGCCGGCTCACCAAGTACGACCGCATCGAACTGGAGGCGGAGAAGGACAGGCTCACCGCGGAGATCGCGGAGCTGACCCGGGTCCTGGAGTCCGACGCCGAGCTGCGCAAGCTGGTCTCGGCGGAACTGGCCGCCGTCGCCAAGAAGTTCGGCACCGACCGGCGCACGGTCCTGCTGGAGTCCGCGGGAGCCACGGCGGCCACCGTGCCGCTGCAGGTGGCCGACGACCCGTGCCGGGTGCTGCTGTCCTCGACGGGTCTGCTGGCCCGTACGGCGACCGACGAGCCGTTCCCGGAGCAGGGCGGCGCCAAGCGCGTCAAGCACGACGTGATCGTCTCGGCGGTCCCGGCGACGGCGCGCGGCGAGATCGGCGCGGTGACCTCGGCGGGCCGCCTGCTGCGGATCAACGTGGTCGACCTGCCGCAGCTGCCGGAGACGGCGACGGCCACGGCGCCGAACCTCTCCGGCGGGGCGCCGCTGGCGGAGTTCGTGTCGCTGGAGGACGACGAGACGGTGGTCTGCCTGACCACGCTGGACGAGTCGTCCCCGGGCCTCGCGCTCGGCACCGAGCAGGGCGTCGTCAAGCGCGTGGTGCCCGACTACCCGTCCAACAAGGACGAGTTGGAGGTCATCACGCTGAAGGAGGGCGACCGGATCGTCGGCGCGGTGGAGCTGCGCACCGGCGAGGAGGACCTGGTGTTCATCACGGACGACGCCCAGCTGCTGCGCTTCCAGGCCTCGATCGTGCGCCCGCAGGGCAGGCCCGCGGGCGGGATGGCGGGCATCAAGCTCGCCGAGGGGGCGAAGGTCATCTCCTTCACGGCCGTCGACCCGGCCGTCGACGCGGTGGTCTTCACGGTGGCCGGCTCGCGTGGCACGCTGGACGACTCCGTGCAGACGACGGCCAAGCTGACCCCGTTCGACCAGTTCCCGCGCAAGGGCCGGGCCACCGGCGGGGTGCGCTGCCAGCGGTTCCTCAAGGGCGAGGACTGCCTGTCGCTGGCCTGGGCGGGCCCTGCTCCCGCGCGCGCGGCGCAGAAGAACGGCACCCCGGCGGAGCTGCCGGAGCTGGACCCGCGCCGGGACGGCTCGGGCACCTCGCTGCCGAAGACGGTCTCGGTCGTCGCCGGTCCCGTCTTCTAGACCCCTCTAGACCTCGTACGCCTCGGCCTCGGGCTCTTCCTCGGAGCCCTGCACATAGCGCAGGACGCCCCACATGCCGTGCTCGTCGGCGTGCGGGGCCTCGCTCCGGCACGCCTGGAGCTCCTTGCCGAGAGCCTCGCCGTCGATGCCCGAGCCGATCAGTACGAGCTGCGTGCGGAGGGGTTCGCCGGGCGCCCAGGGCTCGGGGTAGAAGCGCAGGAACCGGCCGACGGCGTGCACGGCGTACCGGTTGCGGGTGTCGTACGGGCCGAAGTCGACGTACCCCTTGATCCGGTACAGGCCCTCGGGCCGGCTGTCCAGGAACTGCATGGTCCGGCGCGGGTCCATGGGCCGGTCGGAGACGAAGGGGACGCTCTCGTAGCCGGTGTGCAGGTGGCCGGTGTGGTCGTCGCCGTCGGGCCGGGGGTCGTCGGGATCGTGCAGGTCGTCGAAGGAGAGCTGGCCGATGCGCTCCTCGCCGGGCCGGCAGTCGAAGAGGAACTCGGGGTCGATGCGGCCGTAGGTGGCGGGGACGACGGCCGCGCGGTCGGTGAGGGACCGCACCAGGCCGAGCACCCGCTCGCCGTCGGCGGCCCGGTCGAGCTTGTTCACGACCACCAGGTCGGCGAGCGCCAGGTGCCGGTCGATCTCGGGGTGCCTGGCGCGCGTGTCGTCGAACTCGGCCGCGTCGACGACCTCGACGAGACCGCCGTAGACGATGCCCGGATGCGCGCTGGCGAGCACCATCCGCACCAGTTCCCGCGGCTCGGCGAGCCCGCTGGCCTCGATCACGATGACGTCGATGCCGGCGGCGGGCGCCGCGAGCCGGTCCAGGTAGGCGTCGAGTTCGCTCGCGTCGACGGCGCAGCACAGGCAGCCGTTGCCGAGCGAGACGGTGGAGTCGCCGAGGGCGCCGGCGACCGCCATCGCGTCGATCTCGATGGCCCCGAAGTCGTTGACGACGGCCCCGATGCGGCTGCCTCCGCTGCGGTGCAGCAGGTGGTTGAGGAGCGTGGTCTTTCCGGAGCCCAGGAAACCGGCGAGCACGACGACCGGGATCTGCTGCGGTGCTGGGGTGTGACCCAAGGGGGCGGCCTCTCTGACGCGGCTGACTGCGGATCTGACGCGGCTGGCTGGGGAACCAGCATAGGAAGCCGTGCGGGCCGCCCCGGCCCGTGGCGTCAGCCGGCGGCCGGCACCGCGGCCTTCGGCTCCGGTCCCACAAGCGCGCCACCGGACGGATGATCTTCGAATCGGCCGCCTGCTTCAGGATGTTGGCGCTCCAGCCCACGACCCGGGCCACGGCGAAGGTGGGAGTGAACACCTCCTTGGACTTGATCCGACTGCCCATGCTCGACTCATTTCTTGCCAATGTTGATTCGCTCAATGGATTGCTATCAAGATGTGCAGAGGCGGCTACGGTGACCCCATGCGCGATCAGGAACCCGCCGACAGCCGGCCCGGGCGACGGCTGACCACCAAGGAGACCGCCGAACTGCTCGGCGTGAAACCCGAGACGGTGTACGCGTACGTGAGCCGCGGCCTGCTCAGCAGCAGACGTGAACCCGGTGGCCGCGCCAGCACCTTCGAGGCGCGGGAGGTGGAGGCCCTCGCCCGGCGCAACCGGCGGGAGAGCGCCGGCAGCTCGGGCTCGAGCGGCGATCTCTCGGTACGCACCCGGATCACGCTGATCGACAGGGACCGGTACTTCTTCCGGGGCGTCGACGCCACCGAACTGGCCACCCGCCACTCCTACGAGGAGGTCGCGGAGTGGCTCTGGACCGGCAGGCTCACCCCCGGCGTGACCTTCACCGCGCCCGAGGCGACGGTGCGGGTCGCCCGCCGCGCCGTGGACGCGCTGCCCGAGCACACCTCCCCCACGGACCGCCTGCGGGTCGCGACGATCGCCGCGTCGGCCGAGGACCCGCTGCGCTTCGACCTGACCGAGGAGGCCGTGCTGAACACGGCGCGCGTGCTCATCCCCACGCTCGTCGCCGCGCTGCCGCCCGTCCTGCGCGACCGCGGCGACGAAGGTCCGCTGGCGCACCGCCTGTGGGGCCGGCTGACCGGCCTGCCGGCCGACGAGGCGTCCCTGCGCGTCCTGGACACCGCGCTCGCCCTCCTCGCCGACCACGACCTCGCCGCCTCCACGCTCGCGGTGCGGGTCGCCGCCTCGGCCCGGGCGCACGCCTACGCGGCCGTCTCGGCCGGCCTCGGCGTCCTGGAGGGCCCGCTGCACGGTGCGAGCAGCGGGCTGGCCCACCGGATGCTGCTCGACGTGCTCGACCAGGGCACCGCGGTGCCGGTGATCGCGGACGAGCTGCGCGCGGGCCGGCGCATCCCCGGTCTCGGCCATCGCCTCTACACGGGCGAGGACCCTCGCGCGCGGGTCCTGTTCGGCCTGCTGGAGGAGATCCCGCGCGCGGAGCCGGCCCTGCTCGCGGCCCGCGACATCGCCGCCACCACGGCCCGGCACACCCCGCTGCACGCCAACGTCGACCTGGCCCTGGCCGTGTTCACCGCCTCCTTCGGCATGCCCGCCACGGCCGGCGAGACGATCTTCGCCGTCGCCCGCACCGCGGGCTGGATCGCGCACGCCCTGGAGGAGTACGGCGAGCGCCCGCTGCGCATGCGCCCCGTCGGTCACTACGCCGGCCCGCGCCCGCCGCAGCCGCTCCCGGCGCAGTGAGCGCCGCGCAGCCGCCGGAGGCGGGCCCCGGAGCACGACACGACCCGGCCGGAAGTCGCCCTCGGGAGCCTCAGGTTAGGCTCACCTCTGTGAGTAGGTGTGCGACCGTGTCCCGGAGCCTCGACGAGCCCGTTTTGGGTACGGCGGCCACGGCGACGACGTGGCTGCTGCTGGAACAACCCGGGCCGTGGGGTGTCAAGGCGCTCACGTCGAGCCACCTGGACCCGGCGGTGGGGCGGGCGCTGGAGGAGGCAGCCGAGGGCACCGGCGTGCGCGTGGCCCTCATCCGGCGCCCCGGGCGCCACGCCGACCCGGGCAGGCCCGCGATCCGGCAGGTGTACGCCGCCCACACCGTGCCCGGGCGCGTCTGGCTGCACGGCGCCACCACCCGCGACCCGCGAGCGCTGCTGCGCCTCGACTTCGCGGCCCTCGGGGCGGGCGACCACCGCTCCTTCGCCGCGGCGCTCGACGGGAGCCCGCACACCGGTGACCCGCTCGCGCTCGTGTGCACCAACGGCAAGCGCGACCGGTGCTGCGCCCTGCTGGGCCGCACGCTCGCCACCGAACTGGCCGCCTCCGGGGTGCGCGGGGTCTGGGAGGTCACCCATCTGGGTGGACATCGCTTCGCCCCGACGGTCCTCGTCCTGCCCTATGGCTACGCCTACGGTCGCGCCGAGGCGCACACCGTCAAGGAGGCCCTGCACGGCGTCCAGGAGGGCCGCGTGGTCGTCGAGGGGTGCCGCGGGTGCTCCGCCTGGGAGCGGCCCGGCCAGGCGGCCGAGCTGGCGGTGCGATCGGCGGCGGACGAGTACCGGGCGGGCGTGCTCAGCGTCCTGCGCACCGAGGGCGCTGCCCCACGCTGGGAGATCACCGTCGGCCATGACGACGGCCGCCGCTGGCGGGTCACCGTGGCCCAGGGGACGTCGCTGCCGCCGCGCCCGGAGAGCTGTGGTGCCACGGTCCTCGGCGCACCGGCGCGGATGGACGTCGTGGCGCTGCGCGAGGTGCGGCGGACGGCGCTGGCGAGTTGAGCCGCCCGTCAATCCGGTCGTACTCGTCAAGCTGATCAAGACGAGCCGGCTGTCTTTCAAGAACGGGTCAAGAGATCCACGCCACACCCCCTGGGGTGCCCCGGGACTTCCCACGTACGGTCGTGCCCATGAGCCCCACTGCCCCCGCACGCCGTCTGCGCCTCGGTATGCCACGGCGGGTGTTCTCGCAGGTGCTGCTGATGCAGGTGGCGATCGCGGCCGGAGTCGCGGTGCTCGCGACCGGGCTGTTCCTGGCGCCGCTGAGCAAGCAGCTGGACCACGAGGCGGAGCGCCGCGCGCTGTCCATCGCGCAGACGACGGCCCAGGACCCGCAGATCGCCGAGGGGGTCCTGACCACACCGCCGACCGCCGAGGGCCCCGTGCAACGGAAGGCGGAGCGGATCAGGAAGGCCACGCACGCGGAGTACATCGTGGTGATGGACCGGCGAGGCGTGCGCTGGTCGCACACCACGCCCTCGCGGATCGGCCATGTGGTGTCCACCAGCCCCGAGAACGCCCTGGCCGGCCACGAGGTCATAGGGATCGACCGGGGCACTCTGGGCCGCTCGGCCCGCGGCAAGGTGCCGCTGTACGACGCCCACCACCGAATCGTCGGAGCGGTCTCTGTGGGCATCGCCTACGACAGCGTGCGGGCGCGGCTGATCAGTGCGATACCCGGGCTGTTCGCCTACGCCGGCGGTGCCCTCGCGGCAGGCGCGCTGGCCGCCTGGCTGATCTCCCGCAGGGTCCAGCGGCAGACCCGGGACCTGGCCTTCTCCGACATCTCCGCGCTGCTCGCAGAGCGCGAGGCGATGCTGCACGGCATCCGTGAGGGGGTGGTGGCGCTGGACCGGGGCGGCCGTGTCCGCCTGCTCAACGACGAGGCGCAAAGGCTGCTGGGCATCGGCGACGAGGCCGTCGGACAGACCCCGGACGAGGCGCTCGGCGCGGGCCGCACGACGGACGTGCTGGCTGGCCGCGTGACCGGCACGGACCTGCTGACCGTGCGCGGCCATCGCGTGCTGGTCGCCAACCGCATGCCCACCGGCGACGGCGGCGCCGTGGCCACCCTGCGCGACCGCACGGAACTGGAGCGGCTGGGGCGTGAACTCGACTCCACGCGCGGTCTGATCGACGCCTTGCGCGCCCAGGACCACGAGCACGCCAACCGCATGCACACCCTGCTCGGGCTGCTGGAGCTGGAGATGTACGACGACGCCGTGGAGTTCGTCGGCGAAGTGGTCGGCGACCACCGCGTCACCGCCGAGCAGATCACCGAGAAGATCCAGGACCCGCTGCTCGCCGCTCTGCTGGTGGGCAAGGCGACCGTGGCGGCCGAGCGCGGAGTCGCCCTGTGGGTGTCGGAACGCACCCGGCTTCCCGACCGGCTGATCGATCCGCGGGGGCTGGTCACGGTCGTCGGCAACCTCGTGGACAACGCCCTCGACGCGGTCGCGGGCACGCCGCACGCGCGCGTGGAGGTCGAGTTGCGCGCCGAAGGCCGCACGGTCGTCCTCCGGGTGCGGGACACCGGTCCCGGCATCCCGCCGGACCAGCGCGCGTTGGTCTTCACCGAGGGGTGGTCCACCAAGAAGCCGCCGGCGCACGGCAAGCGGGGCATCGGGCTTTCGCTGGTGCGCCGGCTCGCCGAACGCCAGGGCGGCAGCGCGACCGTGGGCACGGCCGACGGCGGCGGCGCGGAGTTCACCGTGGTGCTGCCGGAGACGCTGACCGAGCCCGAGCTCGAGCCGGAACCTGAGCCGAGGGAGCCCGAGCCGGTGGCCCGGGGGACGTTCCCGAAGAGCGTCGCGGGCGTCGAGGAGGAGGCGTGATGATCGAGGTTCTGGTCGTCGACGACGACACCCGGGTCGCCCGGGTCAACGCCGCCTACGTCGAGAAGGTGCCCGGCTTCCGGGTGGCCGGCGCGGCCCGCAACGCCGCCGAGGCGCTGCACCAGGTGGAGACCCTGCCGCGGCTCGACCTCGTCCTGATGGACCACTACCTGCCCGACGACACGGGTCTCGCGGTCGTCCGGGAGATGCGCCGGCGCGGCCACGAGACGGACGTGATCATGGTGACGGCGGCGCGGGACGTCACCACCGTGCAGTCCGCCATGCGGCAGGGGGCGTTGCAGTACCTGGTGAAACCGTTCGCTTTCGCCGGGCTGCGGGCCAAGCTGGAGGCGTACGCCGAGCTGCGGCGCACCCTGGACGGCGGCGGCGAGGCCGGACAGGCCCAGGTGGACCGCATCTTCGGCGCCCTGTCCGCGCCGTCGCAGGCCGGGCTGCCCAAGGGGCACTCCCCCGCGACGGCCGAACTCGTGCGCCAGGCGCTGATCGACGCCCCGGGCCCGCTGTCGGCCCAGGAGACCGCCGAGCGGACCGGGCTGAGCCGGCAGACGGCCCAGCGTTATCTGAAGCTCCTGGAGCGCACCGGACGGGCACGGCTGACCCTGCGGTACGGCGACGCGGGCCGCCCGGAACACCGTTACGTGTGGGCGACCCGCGCCTGAGCGCACGTCATGCAGCGGTCACTTGGCCGCGTCGACGAACGCGGTCGTGTATGTCTTGCTCAAGTCGACCTTGGCGTTCTTGATGTTGGGGTTGAACGCCTTGAGCACCTTCTCGACGGTCTCGGGGCCCCCCTTCGGCATCACGCCGTCGTTCGTGAACATCGGCAGGGTGCTCTTGATGGACTGGGCGTAGAGCGCCTTGTCGCCCTGCGAGTAGTCGGCGGGCATCTTCGCGGCGATCTCGTCGGCGCTGTGGGTGGACATCCACTTGAGCGTCTTGACGAATGCGTCGACCAACTTCTGGACGGTCTCCTTGTGTCCGTTCACCCAGTCCGTCTGCATGTACAGACTGGACGACGGGTACGGCCCCCCCAGCGCCTTCCGCGAACCCTCGGGGGTGCGCATGTCGAGCAGGATCTTGCCCGCCTTCTTGTCGAGGATCGTCGCCACGGTCGGGTCGGTGGTCATGCCGCCGTCGATCGAGCCCTTCTGCAGCGCCGCGATGAACGTCGGACCGGCGCCCACGGCGACCGGCGTGAACTCGCTCACGTTCACACCGTTCTTGACCGCCAGGTACTTGGTGAGGAAGTCGGTCGAGGAACCGAGCCCGGTCACACCCAGCTTGCGGCCCTTGAAGTCCTTCGGCGACGTGACGTCACCGGCCGCCTTGTTCGAGACGACCTCGACCTCGCCGGGTGCGTGCGAGAACTGCACCACCGACTCGACCGACTTGCCCTTCACCTGGAGGTCGAGCGTGTGGTCGTAGAAGCCGACCGCGCCCTGGACCTGGCCGGAGACCAGTGCCGTCTCGGCCTGGACGCCGGCGGGCTCGCTGAGGAGCTGGACGTTCAGTCCCTCGGCCTGGAAGTAGCCGAGGCGCTGGGTGAGCATCGCGGGCAGGTAGATGACCTTGTCCAGGCCCCCGACCATGATCTTGACGGTCTCGCCCTTGCCGCCCCCGCCGCTGCCGGTGTCGGCGGTGGAGCCGGCCGCGTCGTTGGCACATGCGGTCAGCGAGGAGAGGGCGAGCAGGCCGGCGGCGACCAGCGAGGCGTGTCTGGCGGTCTTGCGCATGAGGTTCACGTCCTTGTGAGAGGGCGGTGCGGGAGAAGGGGAAGCGGATGGGTCAGCTGTCGGAACCGGTGGGCTTCCAGCGGAAGATGCGGCGCTCGGCGAAGGTCAGCAGGCCCTCGGCGACCAGGGCGACGACAGCGAGGATGACCATCGCGGCGTAGACGCCGGCCGCGTTGAAGGTGTTCTGCGACTGCGCGACGAGCAGGCCGATGCCCTTGGTCGCGCCGATGTACTCGCCGACGATGGCGCCGATGAGCGCGAAGCCGAAGCTGACGTGGAGGCTGGTGAAGATCCAGGAGGTCGCCGACGGAATGACGACCTGGAGGGTCACCCTGCGGTCGCTCGCGCCCAGGATGCGGGCGTTGGCCACCAGGTTGCGGTCCACCTCGCGGGCACCCTGGAAGGCGTTGAAGAACACCGGGAAGAAGACCAGCACCACGGCGGAGGCGACCTTGGAGGAGGGCCCGAGGCCGAACCAGATCAGGAAGATGGGCGCCAGGACGATCCTGGGGATCGAGTTGAGCACCTTGATGTACGGACCAAGGACCTCGGCGAGCAATCTGATCCGCCCGAGCGCAATGCCGAGGAGCACACCGGTGACCACACCGATGCCCCAGCCGAGCAGTGCCTCGTAGAGCGTGTACCAGATCTGCTCGCCCAGGGAGCCGAGCGAGGTGCCGTGCGTGATCCAGGTGTAGATCTGGTCCCAGATCTTCGAGGGCATCGAGAAGTTGAACGGATCGATGACCTTCGCGCGGGACAACAGTTCCCACAGACCGAGGACGGCCACCAGGAGCACCACGCGCGCGGTGTTCACCAGGGCCTTGCGGCGGCGGGCCGCCTGGGCGCGGGTCTGCGCGCGATCGGGGAGCTTGGCGGTGTCGCCGACGGGCGTGCTGAGAACCTCAGGCGACACGGGCGGCACCCCTCTCGCGGGTGATGCGGACCTCTTCGCCGAGGGACGCCCAGATCTCGCGGTATATGTCGATGAACCGCGGCTCCAGCCGCACCGACTCCACCTTGCGCGGCCGGGGCAGGTCGATCTCGAAGACCTGCTTCACGGTCGCGGGTCCGGCGGTCATCACGACGACCTTGTCGGCCAGTGCGATGGACTCCTCGAGGTCGTGGGTGACGAAGACGACCGAGGCACCCGTGCCCTCCCACAGCTCCAGCAGCTCGTCCGACATCAGTGCCCGGGTCTGCACGTCGAGCGCCGAGAACGGCTCGTCCATCAGCAGGATCTGGGGGTCGTTGACGAACGTGGCGGCGAGCGCGACGCGCTTGCGCTGACCGCCGGAGAGCTGGTGCGGGTAGCGGTCCTCGAAGCCGGCGAGTCCGACGCGCGCCAGCCAGTCCCGCGCCTTCTCCTTGGCCTCGGCCTTGGGCACGCCCCTGAAGCGCGGGCCCGCCATGACGTTCGACAGGACCGTCCGCCAAGGGAAGGTGGCGTCCTGCTGGAAGACGAAGCCGACCTTGTCGCCGACGCCTTCGACCGGCTCGCCGGCCACCAGCACGTCCCCCTCGGTGGGCTCCTCCAGCCCGCTGACCAGGGTCAGGGTGGTGGACTTGCCGCAGCCGGTCGGCCCCACGACGGCCACGAACTCGCCGCGCTCGACGGTGAGGTCCAGACCGCGCACGGCCGTGTGCAGTCCCCCGGACGGGGTTCTGAAGGTCTTGCTCGCGCCCCGCAACTCGATGGCCGGGCTGGTGTGTGCGCTCATGGCCCGGGACGGTAGGTGTGGCCCGGGCCACGGCAGCAGTCTTGTGAGCACAAGCCGTTCTTTTGCTCGCAAGAGCCTGTTGTGCTCATTTTGCTCGCGCTACAACTGCGGAGCCGAAACACGGGCTCCACGCTCGTCGGCCTTGAAGGAGAGGCCTGATGATTGACGTCCTGGTGGTCGACGACGACTTCCGCGTCGCTGAGATAAACGCGAAGTACGTGGGAAAGGTTCCCGGGTTCCGGGTGACCGCCCGCGCGCACAGTGCTGCCCAGGCGCTGGCCGCCGTCGAACGCGGCGCCATCGACCTGGTCCTGCTCGACCACTACCTGCCGGACCGGACCGGCCTCGAACTCGTCCACCGCATGAGGGAGCAGGGCCACGGCACCGACGTCATCATGATCACGGCAGCCAGCGACGTGACGACGGTCCAGCAAGCGATGCGGCTGGGCGCCCTGCACTATCTGGTCAAGCCGTTCACCTTCGCCGCGCTGCGCGCCCGTCTGGACTCCTACGCCGCCCTGCGCCGCACGGTCGACCGGGTGGGCGGCCGGGGCCTGACGGGCCAGGAGCAGGTGGACCGGATCTTCGGCGCGCTGCGCACGACTCCGGCCCCGGCCGGCCCCGGTCTGCCGAGCGGCCACTCGGAGCCCACGACCGACCTGATCTGCACCGTCCTGCACCGCGCCGGCCATCCGCTGTCGGCCCACGAGGTCGCCGCCCGCACGGGCCTGAGCCGCTCCACAGCCCAGCGCTACCTCCGCCACCTGGAACAGGCGGGCCGCCTCCGCCTCTCCCTGAAGTACGGCGACACCGGCCGCCCGGAGCACCGCTACACGTGGGTGGCGCCCTGACTCCCCCGCGCCGCTAGGCCGCCCCGGCCCCGGTCAGGGAGCGGACCTCCGTCTCGGCGTACTTGGCCTCGTCCGCGACCTCGTCCGAGGTGACGGTGCCCAGCCAGCCGGCGAGGAAGCCGAGCGGGATGGAGACGATGCCCGGGTTCTGCAGCGGGAAGAACTGGAGGTCGACGTCCGGGAACAACGAGCCCGGGCTGCCGGACACCACCGGCGACAGCAGCACCAGCCCGAGCGCGGGGATCAGCCCGCCGTACACGGCCCACACCGCGCCCCGGGTGGTGAAGCCGCGCCAGAACAGCGAGTACATCAGCACCGGCAGGTTGGCCGACGCGGCGACCGCGAAGGCGAGGCCGACCAGGAAGGCCACGTTGAGGTCGCGGGCCAGCAGGCCGAGCGCGATCGCCACGACGCCGATGCCGACCGCTGCGACGCGTGCCACCGCCACCTCGCCGCGCGCCCCGCCGTGCGACCTCCGCAGCGACGCGTACAGGTCATGGGCGACCGACACGGACGAGGCCAGCGTGATGCCGGCGACCACGGCAAGGATCGTGGCGAAGGCGACGGCCGCGACCACCGCGAAGAGCACCGTGCCCGCCGTGGAGCCCGCCCCGCCGCCCAGTTCGAGGGCGAGGAGCGGCACCGCCGTGTTCCCGGCCGCGTTCGAGCCACGCACCGCATCGGGTCCCACCACCGCCGCCGCCCCGAACCCGAGGACGATGGTCATGAGGTAGAAACCGCCGATCAGGCCGATCGACCACACCGCGGAGCGGCGGGCGGCCCGCGCGGTCGGCACGGTGTAGAAGCGGGACAGGATGTGCGGCAGCCCCGCCGTGCCCAGCACCAGCGCGAGACCGAGGCTGATGAAATCGAGGCGTGCGGTCCAGTTCCCGCCGTACCTCAGGCCCGGCGCCAGGAATGCGTTCCCGTGGCCGCTGCGCTCCGCGGCCGTGACCAGCAGCCGGTCGACGTCGCCGTGGAAGCGCAGCAGGACGAGCACGGTCAGCGCGATCGTCCCGCTCAGCAGCAGGACCGCCTTGACGATCTGGATCCAGGTGGTGGCCCGCATCCCTCCCAGTGACACGTAGATCACCATGAGCGCACCGACCGCGATGACCGTCCAGGCCTGCGCCGCCCCGCTCGTGCGCCCCAGCAGCAGCGCCACCAGGCTGCCCGCGCCGACCATCTGCGCCACCAGGTACAGAACGGACACCGTGACCGAAGACGTTCCCGCGGCGATCCGCACCGGCCGCTCACTCATCCGCGCGGCCACGACGTCGGCGAGGGTGAAACGCCCGCAGTTGCGCACCAGTTCGGCCACGAGGAACAGCACGACCAGCCACGCCACGAGGAAACCCACCACATAGAGCAGCCCGTCGTACCCGTACAGCGCGATGAGCCCCGTGACGCCCAGGAAGGAGGCGGCGGACATGTAGTCACCCGCGATGGCAAAACCATTTTCCATCGGGGAGAACAGCCGGCCGCCCGCGTAGAACTCCTCCGCCGAACCGTGCCGCCGTCGGCTCACCCAGGTCGTGATCCCGAGCGTGACGGCCACGAAACCGCTGAACAGCAGCAGTGCCAGGGTCTGATGGTCGCCGGTCACGAGCAGCCTCCTCGCGCTCCGCGGGCCAGCTCCTGGGTGTCCCAGCGCAGCTCGAGCGCGGCCCGGTCCCGGCGCAGCCGCGCGTGCCGGGCGTAGGCCCAGGTGAGCAGGAACGTGGTGAGGAACTGGGCGAGCCCCGCGACCATCGCCACGTTCACCGCCCCGGCCACGGGGCGTGCCATGAGCCCGGGCGCGGCTGTCGCCGCGACCACGTATCCCACGTACCAGACGAGGAAGGCGACGACCCCCGGCACCACGAACCTCCGGTATCTGCTGCGCACCTCCTGGAAGGCGGCGCTGCGCTGCACCTCGACGTACACGTCACGCGCCCGCACCGCCGCTGCGGTCCCCTCCCCGCGCGCCGGCGGCACGGTCCGCGCCGGCATTCCGGTGCCGTCCGACTCGCCCCAGCCGGAGGCCAGCGCGTCGTACCAAGGGTCCTCGTACCGCACGTCGCGCGATGGCGTGCCGTGGTCTTGCTCGTTCCCGTCCGGACTCTCGGGACCGTCCCCGGCTCCGCGGGCACGACCGTTGCTTGACTGCATGCCCAAGGATGGACAGATCGGGAAGATCCCTGACTCTTCTTCCCAACTCTCTTCACCCCAAAAGGTGATTCACTCCGCAGGGGGCCGGACCAGGCCTTTGCTGTACGCGTAACGCACCGCCTGCGCCCGGTCCTTGAGACCCGCCTTGGCGAAGAGGTTGTTGATGTGGGTCTTCACGGTCGCGGTCGAGACATGCAGCCTGCGAGCGATCTCCTGGTTGGTCAGGCCCTCGGCGATCAGCACCAGGACCTCGGTCTCCCGCGTGGTCAGCCCGTCGGGCGCCGCGGGGGCGGCGGGTCGGGGTTCGGGCTGCGACAGCCGCTCGAGCAACCGGCGCTGGACGCTCGGCGACAGCCCCGCCTCCCCCGACAGCACGCTCTCCACGGCACGCACGATCTCGTCACCGCCCGCGTCCTTGGTCAGATAGCCCCGCGCTCCCGCGCGCAGTGCGGGGAACAGCGACTCGTCGTCCGCGAACGTGGTGAGCACCACGACCTGGGTCCCGGGGTACTGCTCCCGGATCCGCCGGGTGGCCTCCACACCGTCGCAGCGGGGCATCCTGAGATCCATCAGGACGACGTCCGGGGCGAGTTCCCCGACCAGCCGCACCGCCTCCTCGCCGTCTCCCGCGGAACCGACCACCTCGACCCCCGGCAGCAGGCCGAGCAGCATCACGATGCCCTCCCGGACCACGGTCTGGTCGTCGGCGACCACCACCCGCGCGGGCTTCCTCTCTCCCTCCGTCTCCGTCATACGGGCACCTTCAGCGTCACCACGAACCCTTCCTCGTCCGGCCCGGCGTCCAGCGAGCCGCCCAGCAGTTCGGCCCGCTCCCGCATACCGAGCAGACCGTACCCGCCTCCGGTGCCCGCGAGTTCGCCCGGCCGCCCGCCCCAGTCCCGCACGTTCAGCGTCACTTCGTGCTCGCTGTACTCGAGCGACAGCCGCACCTTGGCGCCCTGGGCGTGCTTGCGGACGTTCGTCAGCGCCTCCTGTGCCACCCTGCGCACGGCCTGCGACGCCTCGGCCGGCAGCGGCCTGCGCTCCCCCGTGACGGTGACCTCGGCGCCGTCGGCCGCACCGACGAGTTCGCCCAGGAAGTCCTCCAGCGGTGTCAGCTCGCCCCGCAGGGCGGACAGTGCCTGTCTGGTCTCGGTGAGGCCGTCGCGCGCCATGCCCCGGGCGGCGATCACGCGCTCCAGGACGCGCTCGCGGTCGGCGCCGTTCTCGATCAGCAACCGGGCGGCCTCCAGGTGCACGAGCTGCGCCGAGAGGCTGTGGGCCAGCACGTCGTGGATCTCCCGGGCGATCCTGGCCCGCTCGCTCAGCGCCGCGGACTCTGCCTCGGCGGCCCGGGCAGCCCTCTCCTGGGCGAGCAGCCGCTGCGCGTTGCCCCGGGCCTCCGCGTCCAGCCGCATGACGTATCCGACGAGAGCCATGCCCGCCACCGTGGCGGCCGTGGTGAGCCAGACGTCGTTGTTGAACGCGGCGTACGAGGCCAGCGCCACCGATGTCACCGGCAGGGCCGCCCCGAGCGGCAGCCGCTCCAGGGCGCTGATCCCGCAGCCGCACCAGATCACCAGCGCGGGGCCTCTGAACCCCGTGGCCTGAGCCGCGACCGCGAAGGCGAGCAGCACGCCGATCAACGCCAGGGAGGGCACCAGCCGGTGCTCGTAGGTGGTCCGGAAGAAGGCCCAGGCGACGAGGGCGGCGAGCAGCACCCCGGTCGCTGCCACGAGCGCCCACCAGATGCCGACGTGCTTCTGGTGGAACGCCCCCCACAGGAGCAGCGCCAGCACGAGCAGTCTGACCGCCCAGGCCAGCATGCGACGGGGCCGGGAGATGCCCGTGCGGCCGAGCGCTTCGCGCGACGGCCAGCGCGTCCAGGCGTTCTCCGTCACACGGGCTCCTTCCACGCCGGCACCCTGTCGTCACCGTACGCCCGGGCCGGACGGTTCACGGCGCCTAGAAACTGCGCCCGCCAGACCAGGATCCCACCGCGGACCAGCAGGGTGCCGGCGAGGCCGAGCATCACTGCAGAGCTGTCCTGGTGCAGGCCGAGAGCCGAGCCGATCGCGAAGACGGCGATCCGCAGGGCTATCCCCCCGGCCCACACGGCGGCGCTCGCCTTGGTGCTCTTGGTCCACACGACGCCGTCCGGCGCCGTCCAGATCCGAGTGGTCCAGGCCCAGCCGGCGCCTGTGCACAGCCCGATGAGCATCTCCACCGTCAGGAGCGCGGCGGATTCCGCGCGGTGGTGGGCGTCGAGTATGCCGGGCTCCCGCAGCGCGACGACGGCGAGGATCAGGGGCAGCAGCCACCAGCGCCGGTCAGTGTTGATCGCACGCGCGCGGAACTGCCGCGCGATCACGATGGCGGCGACGGCCACGATCACCAGCGCGTTGACGAGCCCGGACATCAAAGCCTCCGTGAGCGAGAAGGTGGTGCCGGAAGCGAGTGCTGCCGACGCCTTCGAACCTACGGAAATTCCCAGGTCGGGGGATCGGATCCGGGGTGGATCAAGGGTGGAAACCCGGGAGGTCCCCTCTCCACCCGCGGGTGGAGACGCGCGGATCCGACCGACCGCTCCGGCACTCCATGGCCCTGCCCCCCACCAGGGCGCACGGCCTGCGGGCGAGGGACCGCTGCCGTCCGGGGGCTCCTGCCATCCGTCGCCGGCCGCAGGGCTCCGCCGCGCCGTCCCACGCGGCGCCGGGACGGCCAGAGGCGCCGAGGCGGCCTGCTCACCCCGGTCGGGCGAGCGGGGTGAGCAGGCCGCCTCGGGCCCGGCGCGGCACCTACGCGTCGATGCGCGACCGGTCCAGCGTCGCCGCCGAACCGGAGATGAACTCCTTGCGGGGCGCCACGTCGTTGCCCATCAGCAGATCGAAGACCTGCTCGGCGGCCTCCAGGTCGGAGAGGTTGATCCGGCGCAGGGTCCGGTGCCGCGGGTCCATCGTGGTCTCGGCCAGCTGGTCGGCGTCCATCTCACCCAGACCCTTGTAGCGCTGGATGGAGTCCTTGTACCGGATGCCCTTGCTCTGGAACTCCATGAGCTTGTCGCGCAGCTCGCGGTCCGAGTACGTGTAGACGTACTTGTCCTGCCCCTTCTTCGGCTGGATGATCTCGATCCGGTGCAGCGGCGGCACCGCGGCGAAGACCCGGCCGGCCTCGACCATGGGCCGCATGTAGCGCTGGAACAGCGTGAGCAGCAGGCAGCGGATGTGGGAGCCGTCCACATCGGCGTCGGTCATCATGATGATCTTGCCGTAGCGGGCCTGGTCGATGTCGAAGGTGCGGCCGGAGCCCGCCCCTATGACCTGGATGATCGCGCCGCACTCCGCGTTCTTGAGCATGTCGGTCACGGACGAGCGCTGCACGTTGAGGATCTTGCCGCGGATCGGCAGCAGGGCCTGGAACTCGGAGTTCCGCGCCAGCTTGGCGGTGCCGAGCGCGGAGTCGCCCTCGACGATGAACAGCTCGCTGCGGTCCACGTCGTCGCTGCGGCAGTCGGCGAGCTTGGCCGGCAGGGACGAGGACTCCAGGGCGGTCTTGCGCCGCTGGGCGTCCTTGTGCTGGCGGGCCGCGACGCGGGTGCGGGCGGCGGCGACCACCTTCTCCATGACGACCCGGGCCTGGGCGGCGGCATCCCGCTTCGTCGCGGTCAGGAACGCCTTCAGCTCCTTGGAGACCACGCTGTTCACGATGCGGCGGGCCGCCGAGGTGCCGAGGACCTCCTTCGTCTGGCCCTCGAACTGCGGCTCGGCCAGGCGCACGGTGACGACAGCGGTGAGGCCCTCCAGGGCGTCGTCCTTGACGATGTTGTCCTCGGCCACGCGCAGCATCTTCTTGGCGCGCAGCACGTCGTTCATGGTCTGGGTGAGCGCCTGCTCGAAGCCGGAGACATGGGTGCCGCCCTTGGGGGTGGCGATGATGTTGACGAACGACCTCACGGTCGTGTCGTACCCCGTGCCCCAGCGCAGCGCGATGTCGACGCCGAGCTCGCGGGCGACCTCCGTGGGGGTCATCTGGCCGTGCTCGTCCAGGACCGGGACGGTCTCCTTGAAGGTGCCCTTCCCGGAGAGGCGCAGGACGTCGCAGACCGGCTTGTCGTTCGCCAGGTACTCGCAGAACTCGCTGATGCCGCCGTCGAAGCGGAAGGACTCCTCGCCCTTGCTGCCGCCCTCGCCCAGGCCGTACTCGTCGCGGACGACGATGGTCAGGCCCGGCACCAGGAAGGCGGTCTGCCGGGCGCGCTGGTGCAGGGTCTCCAGGGAGAGCTTGGCGTCCTTCAGGAAGATCTGCCGGTCGGCCCAGTAGCGCACGCGCGTGCCCGTGCGGGTCTTGGGGATCTTCTTCGTCTTGCGCAGGCCGCTCTTGGCCTCGAACTTCCCGTCCGCGCCACCCCCCGCGAAGACGCCCGGCACCCCGCGCCGGAAGCTGATCGCGTGGGTGTGGCCACCCCGGTCCACCTCGACGTCGAGGCGGGCGGAGAGGGCGTTGACCACGGAGGCGCCGACACCATGCAGACCGCCGGAGGCCGCGTACGAGCCGCCTCCGAACTTGCCGCCGGCGTGCAGCTTGGTCATGACGACCTCGACGCCGGACAGGCCGGTCCTGGGTTCGACGTCCACGGGAATGCCGCGGCCGTTGTCGCGCACCTCCACGGAGCCGTCGTCGTGGAGGATCACCTCGATGTGGTCGCAGACACCCGCGAGCGCCTCGTCCACCGAGTTGTCGATGATCTCCCAGAGGCAGTGCATCAGGCCACGGCTGTCGGTCGAGCCGATGTACATGCCGGGACGCTTGCGCACGGCCTCGAGTCCCTCGAGGACGAGGAGGTGCCGCGCGGTGTAGTTGGAACCGTCGCGGTCTGCTCCTGCCAGCAGCGCTGTGGACGGCACGGACGTATCGGCGGTCACGCGGTTCGCTCCTCGCTGAATTTCAGGTGGCCCCCTCGTGGGTAGGGGGGCGGCTTCGGTCGCCGCTCAGAGGGTACCGAGGCCTGGTAGAGCCGGTGAAACGCCACCCTCGTCGGGAACTCAGACTAGTCCAGACTCGCATACGCGTTCGATCCCTCGATGGAGTGAAGTACATATCACGTTCCCTTCGAGGCATGAACCATTTAGGCTCCGGGCACGTCCTCCTGAACAAAACCGGGAACCCGGCCGGGAGGATTGAGACACAACCAAGCGCGAACCCGTAAGCACACAAGACACGCACTACGGCACATTCGCCGCCAACCGGCAGCAAACAGCCGCCCCGGAAAGATTTTTTCGAGAAAAAGCCACGAGCGGGAACGTTTTCGGGCTGGTTGGATGTTGACCCTGGTACGACAGCTCGTCGAGCTAGAGAAGAGGCGACGTGACTACTGTTCTGACCCCCGCGAGCCCGTTGACGGCCGCCGATCGCTGCGACCGCTGCGGCGCCCAGGCATACCTGCGCGTCGTCCTGCTCAGCGGCGGAGAACTGCTCTTCTGCGCCCACCATGGCCGCAAGTTCGAGCCGGAACTCAAGAAGATCGCCGCTGAGATACAGGACGAGACCGAGCGGCTGACGTCCGCTCCGAACACCGCTTCCGAGGAAGAGCGCTGAATCTCGCACACCCGACGAGCCAGCCCCGGCACAGGCCGGTGAACGGGCGGCCGCTCCTCTCCAGGAGCGGCCGCCCGTGCTCATACCCGTACAGGCCTCAGGAGCGGCTCTGCGGCCCCCCAAGGGTCCCGCCCGGTCGCAGTGCGCGGACGACCTCGGAGACGCGCGTGTAGACGCCGGGGCTTCCCGGA
Organism: Streptomyces sp. AF1A; assembly: GCF_047340315.1. NCBI lineage: Bacteria > Bacillati > Actinomycetota > Actinomycetes > Kitasatosporales > Streptomycetaceae > Streptomyces > Streptomyces sp. AF1A. The sequence continues at coordinate 4,646 of NZ_JBLEBI010000066.1, read as the reverse complement.
CGCCCGCAACCGCTGCCCCAGGACACCAGACCGACCAGCCGACCGCCGGCCACCAGCGGACCGCCGCTGTCCCCCTGGCAGGCGTCCGGCCCGCCGGCGGCCTCTCCCGCGCACAGCATGGTGGCGGCCCGGTACGCCCCGTCCGGCCCGCCCGGGTAGGCCCGCGCGCACTGCTTGTCGGACAGCACGTGCAGGCGTGCGGCGTGCAGCCCGCGTGCATAGGCGCCGCCGCCGTCGAGATCGCCCCACCCGGAGACGAGTGCGTCCGAACCCGGCGTGTAGGCCGGGTCGCCCGGACCTGCCATGCCGATCACCGCGTTCCGCGGCAGCGGCTCGGCGAGGGTGACGACGGCGAAGTCGCCGGAGTTCGTCGCGGGGTCGAATCCGGGGTTGACCCGGACGCCCCGGACGGCGATCTCGTGGCCCTGGCTCGACAGCAGGTCCGTGCGGCCCGCGATGACCTTGAGGTCGGGCACGCGCTCGGGCGGCGCCCCGAGCACGTCCTCGGTCAGGCAGTGGGCCGCCGTGAGCACCGTGATGCGCGCGACCGCCACACCGCCGCAGAACTGACCCGCTCTCGTACCTCCGAACCGGTCACGGCTGGACAGCGCCACCGTCCACGGGGCCTGCGAGACGTCTATCGGAAAGCCTCCGACCACGACGCTGCCGGCGGCCGTGGGGGCCGTACCCGCCAGGGGTATCGCGGTCATGGCGGCCGCCAGAACCAGCGGCCGGATCAGTGCCCGGGCAAGGGAACGACGCATGCAGGCTCCTCACTCTGGGTGGTACCGGAAAACCCAGAGTGATCCACGGCGCCGCCGCTCGCAGCACGAAGGCCCTGCTCCCGCGAGGGGCGCCGGGCCTTCGCTGTCGTACGAGCCTGCCTAGTCGAGGTAGTCGCGCAGCACCTGCGAACGGGACGGGTGGCGCAGCTTCGACATGGTCTTGGACTCGATCTGGCGGATGCGCTCACGCGTCACGCCGTACACCTTGCCGATCTCGTCCAGGGTCTTCGGCTGACCGTCGGTGAGACCGAAGCGCATGGAGACGACGCCGGCCTCACGCTCGGACAGCGTGTCCAGGACGGAGTGCAGCTGCTCCTGCAGGAGCGTGAAGCTGACGGCGTCCGCGGGGACGACGGCCTCGGAGTCCTCGATGAGGTCACCGAACTCGCTGTCGCCGTCCTCGCCCAGCGGGGTGTGCAGCGAAATGGGCTCACGGCCGTACTTCTGGACCTCGATGACCTTCTCCGGGGTCATGTCGAGCTCCTTGGCCAGCTCCTCCGGGGTGGGCTCGCGGCCCAGGTCCTGGAGCATCTGGCGCTGCACGCGCGCGAGCTTGTTGATGACCTCGACCATGTGCACCGGGATACGGATCGTGCGGGCCTGGTCGGCCATGGCGCGGGTGATCGCCTGACGGATCCACCAGGTGGCGTAAGTGGAGAACTTGTAGCCCTTGGTGTAGTCGAACTTCTCGACCGCGCGGATCAGACCGAGGTTGCCCTCCTGGATGAGGTCCAGGAAGAGCATGCCGCGGCCGGTGTAGCGCTTGGCCAGGGAGACCACCAGACGGAGGTTGGCCTCCAGGAGGTGGTTCTTGGCGCGGCGCCCGTCCTCCGCGATGATCTCCAGCTCGCGCTTGAGCTTCGGGGCGAGCTTGTCGGAGTTGGCGAGCTTGTCCTCGGCGAACAGACCCGCCTCGATGCGCTTGGCGAGCTCGACCTCCTGCTCGGCGTTGAGCAGGGGGACCTTGCCGATCTGCTTGAGGTAGTCCTTGACCGGATCCGCGGTGGCGCCGGCCGCGGCGACCTGCTGGGCGGGCGCGTCGTCCTCGTCCTCGTCGGACAGGACGAAGCCCGCGCTCTCGGCGCCCTCGGGCTCGTCGGCGACCTTGGTGTCCTCGAGCACCTCCTCCTCGAGGAGCTCGACGTCGTCCTTCTTGCCCGCGGTCTTCTTGGCGGCCGTCTTCTTGGCGGTCGTCGTCTTCTTCGCGGCCGCCTTCTTGGCGGTCGCCGTCTTCTTCGCGGCCGCCTTCTTGGCGGGCGCGACTTCCTCGGCGGAATCGGCCGCGACCGGGGCGACGGGCGCCGCGGGGGCGTCCGTGGTGGCGGTGGCCTTCCTGCTGGTCACCGCCTTCGCCGCGACCGTCTTGGTGGCGGTGCGCTTCGCCGGGCTCTTTGCTGCGACGCTCTTTCGGGTGCGCTTGGGCTCTGCTGCACTGACCATCAGCGTCACACCCTCTTCCTCAAGAATCTGGTTGAGGCTGCGCAGTACGTTCTTCCACTGAGTGGCCGGAATCTGGTCAGCTTCGAAGGCCCGACGCACATCGTCGCCGGCGATCTGCCCCTCAGCCTTTCCCCGCTCAATGAGCGCCATGACAGAGACGGACTCGGCGATCTCCGGCGGGAGCGTACGGGATGTGCTGGCCGACACGAACAACCTCTCGGAACGTTGGAAAACGGCTTCCGGCACCGTCCACTGCGGACAGGAGCCGACCACCGGCCTGGGGATGGGCCGACGGCGCGGGCGCGGGCCGGGGAGATGCACAGCGCCTGGTATGGCGTCCGTATTCCCTCCGCGGCTGTCACCTCTTAGGTCATCGCGCTGTTCCCTTGAGCGTTACGCCCAATCCGCGTGGCCCGAGTCACACCCCGTAAGGGACCAAAAACGGTCAGATCTGGGCATAGAGGGTCGCCGTCGGCATGAGTCCCCATCGCGCTCCGAGCGCGGCGGCCCGTCGCACCGCCGGGCCCCGCCGGACTCGTCAGGTCCGGCGGGGTCCGGCGACGGCCGGCACCCGGGCCCGGCGCGCCACGAGAACCACGAGGACGCCGCACACTGGCGACCGCAGGCCTGCGGCGCGGGTCAGTGCTCGCGCGGGGCGGGCACCACGCGCTCCACCTCGGGGTGGACCGTGAGCAGTTGGCGCATGGCCGTCTCCGCCGCGGTGCCGTCACCGGTGCCGAGAGCGTCGACGATGCGCGCGTGCTGCGCGAGCGACGTCTCGTTCGGCCGGTCACAGCCCGTGACGGGGCCGCCCGAGACCTGGAGAGCGGCCGAGACGATGCCGGAGAGGTGCTCCAGCATGCGGTTGCCGGCGATCTGGATGAGCAGCGCGTGGAACTCGGTGTCGGCGCGCGAGTAGGTGAGCGTGTCGCCCTGCGCCAGGGCGTGGCTCATGATCTCGACCATGTCGCACAGGCGCTGCTGCACCTCCTCGCGCCCGTGCCCGGCGGCGAGGCGGGCCGCGAGCGGCTCGATCGTCCACCGCAGCTCGCTCAGCTCACGGCGCTGGTCGTCGCGCTGGGGCCCGAAGGCCCGCCACTCGATGATGTCCGGGTCGAGGAGGTTCCAGTCGCTGACGGGACGCACGCGCGTGCCGACGTTCGGGCGGGCGCTGACCAGGCCCTTGGCCTCGAGGACGCGGAGGGACTCGCGGACGACGGTGCGGGAGACCTCGAAGCGCTGGCCGATCTCCTCGGGGACCAGCGGGCGGTCTGCGCCGAGGTCGCCCGAAACGATCATCTGACCCAGCTGCTGGACGAGTTGGCCGTGCAGGCCGCGTCCGCGGCTGCCCGCGGCCCGTCGGCCGACCCGGCCCAGGTCGGCCTCTCCTCCGTCCCAGGCGGGCGCTCCGACACGGTCGGCCACCGGGGCCTCGGCGTAGGGGTAGCGGTCGAGTTCGCCCGGGCCGGCCAGACCGGAGTCTGAGGAGCGGGCGGCGGTCATCATGGTGTGCGCAAGGGTACTCACGGATCCTTTGTCGGCGCCGTCTCCAACTCCCTTGAGGTCTTTGGTGAAAAGCACACGAAAGGGTGATCGCTCACCCCGTCGCAATTGACGCGTTATCGGAAAGAAGTGAGCTGCACACGGGGAGTTGTGCGCACAGCGCGACAGGAAGCGAACGCAGAGTGGTCACCGGGCCCTGGCGCGCAACACCGTGCACAGATACGCACACAGCAGTGCGGCCAGCGACAAGGCCAGCGCGGCGCCCAGAGGTTGAGCGGTGATCCGCGCCGCCGCGACGAGGTAGCGCTCCCCTCCGAAGGGCCACTGCAACAGGGACACCTCGCGCAGGCGCACCGGGAAGTCGGCGGCCATCCGCACCGCGGGGCCCTTCAGGGCCCCGCGCACGAGCGGTGCGACGAGCATGGGCACGGCGAGGACGGCGGCGAGACCTGCCGAGGCGGACCTGAAGACACCGGCGGCCAGCACGCCGGCCCAGCCGCAGCCGACGACGAGCCCGAACCAACTCGCGGTCTGCGAAAGCCAGTCGCCGGGAACTTGCGTGAGCTCCCGTCCGTAGACGATGTAGAGCACTTCGGCGTCGCAGCCCATCGTGAGGAAGGCCAGCAGCATCGCGGTGGCGCCGGAGACGAGAAGTTTCGCGGTCAGCAGCCCCAGCCGGCGGGGCACGGTGCCGCGATCCACCGCCAGGGCGGGGTGGCGGAACTCGTCTCCGAAGGCCAGGGCACCGAGCAGCCCCGCCGCGAGGGCCGCGGGCGGCAGCGGCAGCTCCCGTGGCCACGCCGCGAACAGCCGCGGCTGCGGGGTGTGGCCGAGCCGGGCCAGCAGTACGGCGGTGATCGCGGACACCACGAGCGCGGCACCGCAGGTGAGGAAGCCGGTCCCGATGCCGGCGGCGCG
>NZ_JBLEBI010000065.1:0-33740 GCF_047340315.1 Streptomyces sp. AF1A | reverse complement strand
TTAGGGGCGGGCGTAGGCCCATTCGTCCAGCAGGGTGCGGTTGAAGCGTTCGACCTTGCCGTTCGTCTGGGGCCGGTAGGGCCGGGTGCGCTTGTGGGCGATCCCGGCCGCTGCCAGGGCATCGCGCCAGTCGTGTGAGCGGTAGCAGGAGCCGTTGTCGGTCAGCACCCGTTCGACGGTGATCCCGGCCTGGGTGAAGAAGGCGTGGGCCCGCTGCCAGAAGCATTACGGTGGGGCACGAGGGCCTCTCTGGTCGCCGGTGCAGATGTCGCAATCCACACCAGGCCAGAAGGCCCTCACCCATTTCAAGATCCCTCAGCCGAGACCTGCATCACCTGTCCACAACCTCCCGAGACAGAACAACTAGTGCTGGTCCACGAAGGGCCGTACCTCGATGGGCAGGGTGGTGGCCAGGGCGGCCTTGCGGCCCCATTCCAGGGCCTCGTCGAGGTCGGCGGCCCGGATGAGGCACAGTCCGCCCAGGTACTCCTTGCCCTCGGCGTAGGGGCCGTCGGTGATCAGCACCTCGCCGTCCTTGGGGCGCAGCATGGTGGCGCTCTCCGGGCCGTGCAGGCCGCCCGCGAACACCCAGGCCCCGGCGGCGCGCAGCTCGTCGTTGAAGGCCTCGACGTTGCGCATGATCCCCGCGAGGGCCTCGGCGGCGGGCGGCGTTCCGTCGGCGGGCTGGACCACGCTGAGCAGGTAGTGCTTCATGACGTCCTCCATGGCGTCGTGCCCGGGTCGGGCTCTCGGTCACCGTCTACACGAACGGCCGGGCGCCGGTTCGACACCGCGCCCCGCACACCCGCGGAAAATTCCGGCGGAGGTGCCCGGCGGCGGTCTTCGCGAGAATCGCCTCATGACCATCAGCGCACATCCGCTCGTGCTCCGCGCCCGCAGGCTCGCCGCGGACCTGCTGGCGCCCGAGGCGGAGCGGGTCGACCAGGAGGGCGTGCCTCCGGGCCACATCGCCGCGGTGAAGCGGTCGGGGCTGCTCGGGGTGGTGGCCCCGGTCGCGTACGGCGGTTCGGGGGCGCCGCCGGCCGTGCTGCGGGAGACCGCGGAGATCCTGGCCGGGGCGTGCTGCTCGACATGGTTCGTGCAGACCCAGCACCACACGCCCGTGCAGACCCTCGCGCAGAGCGAACGTCCCGTGCGGGAACGGCTGCTCGGCCCGCTGTCGCGCGGGGAGCTGCTGTCCGGGGTGGCGTACGCGCATCTGCGGTCGTATCCGCGCGTCCCGGTGCGGGTGCACCGCCAGGACGGCGGCCGGCGCTTCGACGGGACCGTGCCCTGGTACACCGGCTGGGGTCTGAACGACGTGATGCTGCTGGCGGGGCTGACCGACGACGGCGAGGTGCTGTTCGCGTTCGCCGAGGCCCGCGAGCAGCCCGGCCTGCGCGCCTCGCCGCCGATGCGTCTGGCCGCTCTCTCCGCCTCGCGCACGGTGTCGCTGCAGCTGAACGGCCTGTGGCTGCCCGAGGAGGCGGTGGCGCTGTGCACGCCGTACGAGCAGTGGGCGCCGGGCGACCGTGCCAGGACGCTGAACGCGAACCCGGCGGTCTTCGGCGTCGCGGAGGCCGCCCTCGGCCTGCTGGCCGAGGACACGGCCGCGCCGCTGCGCGCCCACCTGGCCGACGTGCGCCGGCGGGCGTACGCCCTCGCCGACCATCCGGAGCCGCACGAGCGGGCCGGGGAACGGCTCGCGGTGCGGGCGGAGGCCTACGAGGTGCTGCGTACGGCCACCACCGCCGCGGTGGTGGCCGGCGGCGGCCGTTCGATGGCCCTGACGAGCCGCGCGCAACGCCTGGCCCGCGAGAGCCTGTTCCTGCTGGTCCAGGGCCAGACGGCCGAGACACGGGCAGCACATCTGCGGGCGCTGACGAATCCGGCGGCGCACGCCGGGAGCGGGTGACGGGCCCCGGTGTTCAACGCCCGTGGCGTCACCCGGCCGCGGCCGGCGGCCCGTCGTCCGCCCGGGCGGCCGCGACGGCGGGTGACCGTGGCCTCTTCGGCGACGACGCGTGCCGTCATGGTGGTCGCGGGCCGGCCCTCGGCTCGGCGGGCCGCCGCGCACTCCTCCACCGGCCAGGATCCGCGCGGCGCCCCGGCGGGGAACCGCTCCACCGCCCCAGGCGTCCCTGACGGCCGGTCGCCTCCAGCGGTGATCGCCGGACGACACGCACGTTCCGCACCTCTCCGGCTCCCCCCCGATCGCCGCGGACATGGCACCAGCCTGCCGGTCGCCCCTGGTTGGTCACGCATCCGCCGGCCGTCCCGGTGGGACATGATGGGCGGGGGGCCACCGACGCGGAGGACCCGGACGCGATGCATCACGAGGAAGCGACATCCACGCGGCGGCCGCGGTGCCTGGTGACCGGTGCGACCGGCTACATCGGCGGCCGTCTCGTGCCCGAGCTGCTCGCCGACGGCTACCGGGTGCGCTGTCTGGCCCGCTCTCCCGGGAAGCTGCGCGACCACCCGTGGGCGGACCGGACGGAGGTGGTGCGGGGCGACGTCACGGATGCCGCGGCGGTGGCCCAGGCCATGCGGGACGTGGACGTGGCCTACTACCTGGTGCACGCGCTGGGAACCGGCAAGGAGTTCGAGGACACCGACCGCCGCGCGGCGCGGATCTTCGGGGAGCGGGCCGAGGCGGCCGGGGTGCGCCGCATCGTGTACCTCGGCGGGCTCACGCCGACGGGAGTGCCCGAGCGGGACCTCTCGCCGCATCTGCGGTCCCGGGCGGAAGTGGCCCGGATCCTGCTGGCCTCGGGGGTGCCGACCGCCGTGCTGCGCGCCGCGGTCGTCATCGGCTCCGGCTCGGCCTCCTTCGAGATGCTCCGCTACCTCACCGAGCGGCTGCCGGTGATGGTGACCCCGAGCTGGGTGCGCACCCGGATCCAGCCCATCGCCGTGCGGGACGTGCTGCGACTGCTGGCCGGCTGCGCGGGGCTGCCGGCCACCGTGAACCGCGCCTTCGACATCGGCGGCCCGGACGTGCTGACGTACCGGGACATGATGGTCCGGTACGCGCGCGTGGCGGGCCTGCCGCGCCGGCTGATCCTGCCCGTCCCGGTCCTCACCCCGGGCCTGTCCAGCCTCTGGGTCGGTCTCGTCACCCCTGTCCCGGCGTCCATCGCCCGGCCGCTGACCGAGTCGCTCCGGCACGAGGTCGTGTGCCACGAGAACGACATCGCCCGGTACGTGCCGGACGCTCCGGGGCACCCGCTCGGCTTCGAGCAGGCGGTACGGCTGGCCCTGCGCAGGGTGCGCGAGGCCGAGGTGGCCACGCGCTGGTCGTCCGCGGCCGTGCCGGGCGCGCCCAGCGATCCGCTGCCCACCGACCCTGGCTGGGCCGGCGGCAGCCTCTACACGGATCACCGGGAGACGGCGGTGGACGCGCCGGTACGGGAGCTGTGGCGGGTGATCGAGGGCGTGGGCGGCGAGAACGGCTGGTACTCCCTCCCGCTCGCCTGGAGCCTGCGCGGCCTGCTCGACCGGCTGGCCGGCGGGGTCGGTCTGCGCCGGGGCCGCCGGGACGCGGAGCGGCTGCGCGTCGGCGACTCGCTGGACTTCTGGCGGGTGGAGGAGATCCAGCCGGGCCGTCTGCTGCGGCTGCGCGCCGAGATGCGGCTGCCCGGGCTGGCCTGGCTTGAGCTGTGCGCCGAGCCGGACGGCGCGGGCCGCAGCCGGTACCGCCAGCGGGCCCTGTTCCACCCGCACGGGCTGCTCGGGCACGCGTACTGGCGGGGCGTCTGCCCCTTTCACGCCGTCGTGTTCGGCGCGATGGCCCGCAACATCGCGCGGGCGGCCGCCCAGCGGGCGGCGGCGCCCGTGCGCTGACGGGCAGCCGCGCCGCGGCCGCGTCCCGACGCCCTGAGGAGCCGGTCCGGCCCGCTCCTGCCTGCCGGGCGCTCCGCCGGGCCCGACCCGATCACCGTCCGCGTCCCTGTCACGGAAGGCCACGCCATGCCCGTCTGCGTCGTCCTGTTCACCGCCGACCTCCGCCTGCACGACCATCCGCCCCTGCGGGCCGCGCTGAGCGGTGGCCGCGAGGTGGTCCCGCTGTTCGTGCGGGACCGCGGTGTGGCCGAGGCGGGATTCGCGGTGCCCAACCGGCTCGCGTTCCTCGCCGACTGCCTGCGGGACCTGGACACGGGGCTGCGCGAGCGCGGCGGGCGGCTGGTGGTGCGCTGCGGGGACGTCGTCGAGGAGGTGTGCCGGGTGGCGGCGGAGGCCGGCGCCGCCGAGGTGCACATGGCGGCCGACGTGAGCGCCTATGCGCAGCGGCGGGAGCGGCGGCTGCGCCGGGCCCTCGCGGCGGACGGCCGGTCGCTGCACGTCCACGACACGGTGACCGCCGCCGTGCCGCCCGGCGCGCTGACCCCGGCCGCCTCGGACCACTTCGCGGTCTTCACCCCGTACTTCCGGCAGTGGTCGCGGCAGCGGCCGCGGCAACCGCTCGCGGCGCCCCGTTCGGTACGGGTCCCGGAGGGCATCGGATCGGCGGAGCTGCCGGCGCGGGCCGCACTGCCGGACGTGTCGCCGGGGCTGGGCGCCGGCGGCGAGAGGGCGGGCAGACGGCGGCTCACCGCCTGGCTCCGCTCGGGCGTCGGCGGCTACGAGGACCGGCACGACGATCTGGCCGGCGACGCGACCTCCCGTCTCTCGCCGCACCTGCACTTCGGCACGCTGTCCCCCGTCGAGGTCCTGCACCGGGCGCGGCAGGCGGGCGGTCCCGGCGCGGAGGCGTTCGTACGGCAGCTGGCCTGGCGCGACTTCCACCGTCAGGTGCTGGCGGCACGGCCCGCCGCGGCCACCGCCGACTACCGCACCCGGCACGACTCCTGGCGGTCCGAGCAGGAGGCCCGCGAGGACGTCGAGGCGTGGCGGGAGGGCCGCACCGGCTATCCCGTGGTCGACGCGGGGATGCGTCAGCTGCGGCACGAGGGCTGGATGCACAACCGCGCCCGGCTGCTGACGGCGAGCTTCCTGACGAAGACCCTGTACGTCGACTGGCGCGTCGGCGCCCGGCACTTCCTGGACCTGCTGGTCGACGGAGACGTGGCCAGCAACCAGCTGAACTGGCAGTGGGTGGCGGGCACGGGCACGGACACCCGTCCCAACCGGGTCCTCAACCCCGTGCGCCAGGCCCGGCGCTACGACCCCGACGGCGCGTATGTGCGGCGCTGGGTGCCGGAGCTGGCCGGCATCGAGGGCGCCGCGGTGCACGAGCCCTGGAAGCCGCGCGGCGCGGAGCCGACGCCGGCCGGCCCCTACCCCGCGCCGGTGGTCGACCTGGCCGAGGCGCTCACCCGCTTCCGACGGGCCCGGGAGAACGCCCGGCCGGCGCCTGCAGCACAGACATGACAAGTGCGCCGATCTCTACACATAAAGGATTAATAAGGGCAGAATGGGTAAGTGGAACGTACCTTTCACACCGCACCAGACGCGGTCTGGCCTGCACAGTCAAAGGAGACGAGTCATGGCCAACGTCTCGCACAGGGGTGACATCACGAGCCACCCCGATGTCTCCGAAATGCGGGAACGCTACGCCCGCATGCTCGGCGGTCGCGATGTGGCGCTCGTGGACGGGCCGGTGTTCCTGCTGGGCCTGTACTGCGCGGCGTCGCCGTGGATCCTGCACTTCAACACGAGCCAGCCGGCGCTCATGGTCCACAACCTGATCATGGGTATAGCGATCGGCCTGCTGGCGCTCGGATTCACCAGGGCGCCGGAGCGCATGTACGGCCTGAGCTGGGCCATGTGCGCCCTGGGGGTGTGGATGATCATCGCCCCGTGGATCGTGGGCACCCACCCGGACGCCGGCATCATCGCCAGCAACGCCGTCATCGGCGGACTGGCGATCGTCCTGGGGCTCGTGTGCGCCGGCACAGCGGCCAGGAACGCTCCCCGGCCGTAGCGGAGACGCGAGAAAGGAAGTACGGCAAGCACAGGACAACGCGAGGCCGGTCCCGCTTGAGCGGGCCCGGCCTCCCCCGTGCCGCACCGGATCGGCGAGCGGGCGTCGGTCACGGGCCTTCTCCCCCACCCGGCCGGTCACGTCGGCGATGCCGCGACCGTCGGCGCGCACGTACTCGCCGCGAAAGCCGGGCCGCCCGTCGGCGGGTCAAGGAGCCGGGTCGGGCGCACGGCGCGCGGTGAAGGACAGCCACACGTCCGGCAAAAGCTCCGGCCGGCCGGGTATCGGCCGGCGCTCGCGGGTCCAGGCGCCGGGAGCCAGGTCCTGCGCGACCCGGTGCCAGAAGGCCACCGCGGCCGCGTTGTCCTCCTGGAAGGCGATCTCCCACGGCCCGGGATGCCGCAGCAACACCTCACGGGCTGCCCGCAGCCCAACCCCCCGGCGCCGTGCACCGCGCGCCACGAAGAAGCTGTTCAGCACGCGCACCGGGCCGTCGAGCCCGCGCACGAAGGCGAGTCCGGCCGGGCGCGCGTCACGGATCAGCAGGTACGGCGCCCAGCCGGGCGCGGTGAAGGCGTACTCGACGCGCTCGCTGCGGAACGTGCCGTCGGCGGTCGGCAGCATGCCGCGGAACTCGGACATGTCGTGCCGGAACATCAGCCAGAGTCGCTCGACGGTGGGCCGGTCCCCGGGGGCAGCAGGGCGGACGCAGACGTCCGCGGTGTTGGTTTCGGTCATGAACGAAAGCCTCCCCGGCGGACGGGGTCCGGACCGGGGAGGCTCAAGTTCGATGCACTCTAGCGCACTTCGCGGCGGTCGGGGATCACACGGGTTCCGCGTCCGGGTCCAGGCCCGCCAGGTACTCCTCGCCGACCTCCTTGGCCCCGAACGGCCAGACCCGCTCCAGCCGGGCCCAGATCACGAAGGCCACGCAGCCGAGGGCGAGCCAGGCCAGGGACCACTCGATGGGGTGACGGCCCGGGGAGTTCTTGTCGGCGTACCCGTAGATCACGCACCAGCCGACGAAGGCGACGATGCTCGGCAGGGGGTACAGCCACATCCGGTACGGGCGGTGCAGGGCCGGCTGCCGCCTGCGCAGCACCGTCAGGGCGATGATCTGGGCCAGCGCCTGGACGATCACCATGACCGTGGTGAGCAGCTGGATCAGGGTGGCGAGATCGGTGTGGCGGCCGATGAGGAAGCCGACGGCGGTGATCACGCCCATGGTCGCGAGGCCCAGCATCGGGAACCGGTGCCTGGGGTGCAGCTTCTCGTAGGGGCGGAAGAACACCCGGTCGCGCGCGGCGTCGTACGGCACCCGGGAGCCGCCCAGCAGCCCCGTGAACACCGAGGCGAACGCGGTGATCAGGATGAGCACGGTCACCGTGTCGGCGGCGCCCTTGCCCCAGGTCCTCTCCAGCACCGCGGAGGCCACCGAGGTGGAGGCGATGTCGTGCGGGTCGGTCATCCGGTGCCAGTCGACCACGCCGAGCGTGCCGATCTGGAGCAGCAGGTAGATCGCCATGATGCCGAGGATCGAGAAGATGATGGAGCGCGGCAGGACGCGGCCGGGGTCCTTGATCTCGGCGCCCATGTAGGCGGTGGTGTTGTAGCCGAGGTAGTCGTAGATGCCGATGGTCAGCCCCGCGGCGAAGCCGATCCAGAAGTGGCCGCCGGTCGGGTCGAAGGCGTGCGCGGGGTAGGTGAAGGCCAGGTGCGGGCTGAAGTCCGAGGCCGCGGCGGCGATCACGAGCACCACCGAGGCGATCATCACGATCCACATCACGGCGGTGATCCGGGCGATGTGCTCGATGCCGCGCCACAGCAGGAGCACCACCAGGGCGATGACGCCCAGGCCGATCAGGTCGCCGGCCGTGCTGCCCAGGCCCGGGGCGAGATACCCCAGGTACTGCACGAAGCCGACCACGCCCGTGGACATGATCAGCGGGATGAAGAGCATCGCCGTCCACACGAACAGGAACGGCATCAGGCGGCCGGTGCGGTACTGGAAGGCCTGGCGCAGATAGACGTAACTGCCGCCGGAGCCGGGCATCGCGGCGCCCAGTTCGGCCCAGACCAGCCCGTCGCACAGCGCCAGCACGGCGCCCGCGACGAACCCGATGACGGCCTGGGGGCCGCCGAACGCGGCGACCATCAGCGGGATCGTCACGAACGGGCCGATGCCGCACATCTGGCTCATGTTGATGGCCGTGGCCTGGAACGGGCCGACACGGCGGACGAAGCCACCCGAGGGCGGCGGGTTAGCGGACATGGGGACTCCTGACGCGACGGGCGCACGGACCGCGTGCGGGGCGGCGACACGCCCGGCCGGACCGACTGGCCGATAAAGTTAAGGAGCCTTACTAGGTGCGTCAAGTATGCGTCAGGAATGCACGAGAATGGTGCGATGCCCGCCAGCGATCTCATAGAGCAGCAGGACCAGCCCTGGAGCCGCCGGCGCCTGCGCAGCAGCAACGAGCGGCTGCTGCTGGACCGGTTGCGCGGCCTCGGCGCCGCCTCGCGCGCCCAACTGGCCCGGGAGACGGGCCTGTCCAAGCCGACGGTGTCCAGCGCGCTGGCCTCGCTGGAGGCAGCCGGGCTGGTCCACGAGGTCGGCACCCACACCCCCGAGCGCGGCCGCACCGCGGTGCTGTACGCGCCCGACCCGGCGGCCGGCCACGCGCTCGGCGTGGACATAGGCCGGGGCTGGCTGCGGGTGGCCCTGGTGGATCTGGACGGCACGGTCGTCGCCCGGGCGGACGTGCGCAACCGGGCCCGGGCCTCCGCGGCGCTCGCCGATCTGGTCGTGGGCACCGCCCGCCAGGTGATCGCCAACTCCGGCGTCGACCCGGCCGAGGTGGTGCACGGGGTGGTCGGCACGCCCGGCGTCTACGACGAGAAGCAGCGGCGGGTGCGGTACGCGATGCACCTGCCGGGGTGGGGGCGCACGGGCCTCGTCGACCGGCTCCGCGAGGAGCTGGGCGTTCCCCTGGAGCTGCACAACGACGCGAACCTGGCCGCGCTCGGCGAGTACACCTACGGGGTCGGCGCGGGCAGCCGGCTGTTCGCGTACATCCTGATCGGCACGGGCCTCGGGATGGGCGTCGTCAGCGAGGGGCGGCTGTTCACGGGGGCGCACGGGCTGGCCGGAGAGATCGGCTTCCTGCCCTGGCCCGGCCGGCAGAAGCCGGAGCGGCTGGAGGACGCGGTGTCCGGGGTGGCCGTGGTGGAGGCGGCCCGGCGCTTCGGGATGAGCGGGCAGCTGACGGCGAAGGCCGTCTTCGACGCGGCCCGGCAGGGCCATCCGGCGGCGGCCCGGGCCGTGGAGCTGGAGGGCGAGCGGATCGCGCACACCGTGGCGGCGACCGCGGCGGTGCTGGACCCGGACCTGGTGGTGCTCGGCGGCGGGGTCGGCCACAGCGTGGACCTGCTGCTGCGTCCGGTGCAGGAGCAGCTGCGCGCGCTCACCCCGCTGCGGCCCCGGATCGCGCCGAGCCGGCTCGGCGAGGACGCGGTGCTGCTGGGCGCGGTGGCCACGGCCCTGGACACCGCCCGCGATCTGGTGTTCGAACGCCGGACGGCTGGAGCCTGACGCGTTCTGTGCCCCCCGGCGGCTAGGGTCGTTGACACGCCCCGCGCGGAACCCTAGCTTGAGGCAAGTTAGTAAAGTTTCCTAACTTTACAAGCGGAGCCCCCCATGCCGCCTCGCCCCGCCCCCGGTCGCAGACTCGTCACGGCCGCCGCGCTCCTCGGCCTGCTCGGCGCCCTCACCCCGGGCGCCTGGGCCGGAACCCGCACCGCCGGACCCCTGCCGCGGCCGCCCCGGATCACCCGCGTCCCCTCCGCGGCCGGCACCAGCGCACCGCTCGCCGGCTACGCCATCCAGTCCACGGCGAAGGTGAGCGACTCCGCGTCGGCCGTCTCCTCCCCCGGCTACGCGGCGGCCGGCTGGTATCCGGCGGGCCCGCGCTCCACCGTCCTGGCCGCGCTCCTCGCCGACGGGGTCTACCCCGACCCCTTCCGGTCCACGAACCTGCAGCAGATCCCGAAGGCCGACTTCGAGGTGCCCTGGTGGTACCGCGCCGACTTCACCGTCGACGACCCGGACCGGCGCACCTACCTGGACTTCAGCGGGATCGTCTCGGCGGCCGACGTCTACGTCAACGGCCGGCAGGTGGCCCGGAGCGCCGACGTCACCGGCATCTACACCCACCACGAACTGGACGTCACCCCACTGGTGCGAGCCGGCGCCAACACGGTCGCCTTCCGGATCCGGCCCAACGACCCGAACAAGGACCTGACCGCGGGCTGGATCGACTGGCTCCAGCCGCCGCCCGACCGGAACATGGGCATCGTCAGGGACGTCCTGGTGCGCCGCGGCGGCCCGGTGGCGCTGCGCGACGCGCACGTGGTCACCAGGCTGGCCGTGCCGTCGCTCGCCACCGCCGACCTGACGGTGAAGGCCCAGGTCCGCAACGACTCCGACGCGCCGGTCACGGCGGAGGTCGACGGCACCCTCGGCGCGGCGCGCTTCGGCCGGGCGGTCACGCTCGCCGCGCACGAGACGCGGACCGTCGGCTTCTCCCCCGCCGACGTCCCCGGCCTGCACCTCACCGCGCCGAAGGTGTGGTGGCCGGCCGGGATGGGCGGCCAGCCGCTGTACGACCTGGACCTGACCGCGTCCGTGTCCGGTACGACGTCGGACACCGCGCACGAGACCTTCGGCATCCGTGACGTCCAGGCCCCGCTGAACTCCGCCGGCGCCCGCCAGTACCGGATCAACGGCCGCCCGCTGCTGATCAAGGGCGGCGGCTGGTCGCCGGACGAGTTCCTGCGCTGGGACCGCACCTACACCGAGGACCGCCTGAAGTACGCCCTCGACCTCGGCCTGAACACCCTCCGGCTGGAAGGCCACCTCGAGCCGGACGAGTTCTTCGACCTGGCCGACCGCTACGGCCTGCTCACCCTGCCGGGCTGGGAGTGCTGCGACAAGTGGGAGGGCCAGGTCAACGGCACCGAGACCGGGGACAAGTGGACCTCGGCCGACTATCCGGTGGCGAAGGCGTCCATGGCCGCCGAGGCCGCCCGGCTGCGGGACCACCCGAGCGTGATCTCCTTCCTGATCGGCAGCGACTTCGCGCCCGACGCCACGATCGAGAAGAACTACCTGGACGCCCTCGAGGCCGCCGACTGGCCCACCCCGGTGGTCGCCGCGGCCTCCGACAAGTCCTCCCCGCAGCTGGGCCGTTCGGGCATGAAGATGACCGGCCCCTACGACTGGGTGCCGCCCGGCTACTGGTACGCCAAGCGCGAGGGCGGCGCGACCGGCTTCAACTCCGAGACCAGCGCCGGCCCGAGCATCCCCACCATGGACACCCTGCGCCGGATGCTGACACCGGCCGAGCTCGACACGCTCTGGAAGGACCCGTCGGTCAGGCAGTACCACCGCTCGCCGTCCCCCGTCTTCGGCACGCTCAAGATCTACGACGCCGCGCTCGCCGGCCGCTACGGCGCCCCCACGAGCCTGGCCGACTACGTGCGCAAGGCCCAGCTGGCCCAGTACGAGAACGTGCGCGCCCAGTTCGAGGCCTACGAGCGCAACGCCAAGGACGCCACCGCGCCGTCCACGGGGGTCGTGCACTGGATGTTCAACAGCGGCTGGACGTCACTGCACTGGCAGCTGACGGACCGGTACCTGGACCAGGCGGGCGCCTACTTCGGCGCGAAGAAGGCGAACGAGCCACTGCACATCCAGTACTCCTACGACGACCGCTCGGTCGTCGTGCTCGACAACCGGCCCGGGGCCGAGCAGGGCCTGACCGCCCGGGCCACGCTCTTCGACACCGACGGCACGCAGCGGTACGACCGGACGGTCACCGGAGTCTCGGTGGCCGGGGACGGAGCCCACACCACCGCGCTGACCCTGCCGTCCTCGGTGAGCGGGCTGTCGCGGACCCACCTCCTGCGCCTGGTCCTCACCGACGCGTCCGGCCGGGAGGTCAGCCGGAACGTGTACTGGCTCTCCACCCGGCCCGACACCCTCGACTGGAAGGGCACCACCTGGTACTGCACGCCGACGACCGGCTACGCCGACCTCGCGGGGCTCGCCTCGATGGCGCAGGCGCCGGTGTCGGCAACGGCCGGCACACGGTCGTCGGACGGCACGTCGACCACGACGGTGACCCTGCGGAACACCGGGAGCGGAAAGACCCCGTCGCTGCTCACCGACGTCCACCTCGTGGACGGGCAGGGACGGCCGGTGCTGCCGGTGCGCTGGTCGGACAACGAGGTGAGCCTGTGGCCGGGCGAGTCGGTCACGCTGACCGCCACCTACCGGACGGCCGACCTGGGCGGCTCGGACCCGCACGTGCGGGTGTCCGGCTGGAACACACCTCAGCTGACGGTCCCGGCGCCGTGAGCGGACCGGCCGCGCCGGGCGGCGGACCGGCCGACGCACCGGTCCGCCGCCCGGCGGGAACCGCTCGTTCGCGGCCGAGCGCGTCAGCCGACGTCGAGCGCCGTGTCGTCCACGACGAACGACGTCTGGTACTTGGAGCCCTCGGTGCCGGTGAACTTCAGGGTGACGGTCCGCCCGGCGTAGCCGCTGAGGTCGAAGCCGCGCTGGGTGTAACCCGAGGCGGCGTCGAGGTTCGAGTACGTCGCCAGGGTGCCCAGAACCGTGCCGGAGCCGTTCAGGACCTGGACCTTGAGGGTGTCGTAGGCCACGCTGGTCGTGGTCTCGGCCGTGTCGATGTGCAGGTAGAAGCTGAACCTGGCGGTCGAGCAGCCTGACGGGACGGTCACCGCCTGGGAGAGCGTGTCGGTGGTGGCGGTGCCGTAGCCGTCGAGCCAGGCGTAGTACGAGCCGGAGCGGGGCGACTCGCCGCCGGCGTCGGTGATGACGCCGCTCGTCGCGCTCCAGGCGGCGGTGCCGGACTCGAAGCCGCTGTTGCCGAGCAGTTGGGCGGCGGTGCAGGTGCCGCCGCCCCCACCGCCGCCGCTGCCGGTGCCCGCCCCGGCCAGCCAGGCGGTGGCGTTGAGGGCGAGGGCCGCGTTGGTGGCGCCGGAGTCGTTCCAGCCGTCGTAGAGGGTGTTGCCGGACTGGCCGGTGCCGTCGTCGATCGGGGAGCTGTCGCCCCAGAACGCCACGCGGCCGCTGCCGAAGGTGCTGGTGAGGAAGAAGGCGCCGGTGTTGCCGGAGTACCCGCTGCGATAGACCAGGCCCTTGACGGAGGAGTTGTCGGCGGGCTTGAGGGTGGCGGTGGTGCCGTCGGCGATCAGGCTCTTGGTGACGGTGCCGAAGGAGCCGTGCAGCACCGGGTCGGTGCTGTCGCCGATCGCCGCCGGATAGCCGGAGCTGACGTCCAGCGAGTCGATGGAGAAGCCGAACGGGTCGGTGGAGTCGACACTGTTGTTGGTCATGAGGTCGTTGAGGATCTCGACCGCGTCGTAGCCGTCGTTGTTCCGGTCGGCTCCTGTGTGGTCGGAGATCATGAACAGCCCGCCGCCGTTCTTCACGAAGTTCATGATCGCCGTCTTCTCGGCGGTGCTGAACTTGGTGTTGGGTTCCGGCAGCACCAGGGTGTCGAAGTTCGACAGGTCGAGCGAGGACGAGCCGCCGTAGCCGAGGCTGGAGCCCGACGGCAGCGTCTTCAGGCTGTAGCCGCCGGTCTTCTGGAGGGCCACGCCCCAGGAGGAGAGGGCGCCCGTCCAGTCCGTCTCGGCGGACGGGGAGGAGTCCTGGCCGAGCGGGTCGGGCTGGCTGGTGGAGATGATCCAGTCGGCGTTGCCGGCCGTCTCGGCATGGGCGTTGTCGAACAGGATGCGGTGCGTGGTCGCGGCGCGGGCGGGGGCGGCGCCGGTGCCGACCTGGACGGCGGCCCCGGTGAGGAGCAGGCCGAAACCGGCGAGAGCGGTGGTGAGTCTGCGGCGGGATCTCCTGGATCCGAGCATCCGGCGAACCTCCATGTGGGGTGGGGAGAGGCGGTGCGGGCGCCAACTCTGCGCGCGTAGAACGGGCTTGGGGGCTCTCCGCGCGTCAAACGGTTGAAAGGTACATGGCATCAAGGCCGGTGAACAGAAAGTCCCGGCAATAACCGGGAGCGGAGTGCATGCGCCGCCAGCGGGCAGATTCCTCCTCAGCGGGGTAAGCCACGGAGAGGCGTGAACATGGAGATCTCGGGCATCATCAGTGCCATTGTCATCGGGCTCGTCATCGGGGTGCTGGGCCGCCTGGTCGTCCCCGGGCGGCAGCACATCGGCATCCTGTGGACCATCGTCGTCGGCATCGTGGCCGCGCTGCTCGGCTCGGCGATCGCCGCCGGGTTCGGGGTCGCGAACACCAAGGGGCCCGACTGGATCGAGTGGTTCATCCAGATCGCCCTGGCGGCCGTGGGGGTGGCCGCGCTGGACCGGGCGCGGGTCCGGCGCTGACCGGGCGTGGCCCTCAAGCCCCGTAGAGGTAGGGGGTGGTGGTGGTCAGCGCGCGGAAGCCGAGGCGCTGCAGGATCGGGCGGCTCATGGGTGAGGCGTCGACCTGGAGGTGCCTGTGGCCACGGGCGGCGGCGACGCGGGCCCGGTGGGCGACCAGAGCCCGGTACAGGCCCCGGCCCCGCCAGGCCTCGACGGTGCCGCCGCCCCACAGGCCGGCGAACCGGGTGCCGGGCACCAGCTCCATCCGGGCCGCGCTGACGGGTTCCTCGCCGGCCAGCGCGACGACGGCGACGACCGTGCCGGGATCGGCCCGAAGACGGGCCAGCAGGCGGTGCCGCAGCCCGGTGCCGTCGGTGCCGAACGCCTTCTCGTGCACGGCCACCACCATCTCGACGCCGGCCCGGTCGGTGGCCTGCACCAGCCGAATGCCCTCGGGCGGCTCCGCGTCCAGGGCGAGCCGGGCGATCTCGCCGATCATGAGCGTCTCCGCCGGCTCCGGCCGGAACCCGGCGGCGGTGAGCCGGGCGCCGAGGTCCACCGGCAGGTCGTGGCCGTAGAGCTTCCACTCGAAGGCACGGCCGAGGCCGGTGAAGTACACGATCTGCTCGCGGATCGCGCGGTCCGCGCCGGCCGCGTCCAGGTGGGACCACACGATGCCGTTCCAGCCCTGCGCGTCCGCGACCTGACGCACCACCC
The DNA here is from genome assembly GCF_047340315.1 of Streptomyces sp. AF1A. Taxonomy (NCBI): domain Bacteria; kingdom Bacillati; phylum Actinomycetota; class Actinomycetes; order Kitasatosporales; family Streptomycetaceae; genus Streptomyces; species Streptomyces sp. AF1A. The sequence continues at coordinate 18,685 of NZ_JBLEBI010000065.1, read as the reverse complement.
CGCCGGCCCGCTCGATCCGAGCCCCGGGGCCGTCGGGGCGGGCGCCCTCGCGCATCTCGCGGTCGTAGCGGGCGAGCAGCGTCGTATCGTCCATGGGCGCAACAGGATCACAGGGGCCGCAGCGAGGCAACGCAATTGGCCTCCGCCCCGCTTCCGGCCCCGCGTCGGTCAGCCCAGTTCGAGCGTGGCGACCCCGAACACGCGCTCCCGGGCGTGCGCGCGCACCGGGCCCGTGTACATGCGGGCGGTCTCGAACGAGGGGCGCAGGCCCGCCGCCTCGGCGAGCGCGATGCCGGCCGCGTTCGGCTCGGGCACGTCGACGGCGACCTCGCGGCCGGCGGATTCGGCCGTGAGCGCGGCGAACAGGGCCCGGGCGTCCTCGGCGGTGTCCGCGAAGAGCGGGCCGATGCGCAGGGTGTCATGGCCGGGGCGGAGCACGCCGTAGCCGGTGAGACGGCCGCCCTCGTGGCGGACGAAGGCGCGATGGCCGGGGCCGGAGAGCCACTCGGCGAGAAAGCGCGGGCGGTCGGCCGGGCAGCAGGCGCCGTCGTACGCGGTGATCGCGGCCAGGTCGGCGGGTGCGGCCGGGCGGGTGCCGACGGGCCTCCGGCTCTCCCGGACGGTGCCGGTGAACCGGATCGTGCGGTGGGCGAACCGGAAACCCGACTGGCGGTAGTTGTCCTGCTGGGCGACGACGCCGTCCAGGCCGACGGTGCGGTTGCCCGCGTGGGCCAGGGCGGTCTTCCAGGTGGTGAGGCCGTGCCCGAGGCCGCGCAGGTCCGGACGGACCAGGTAGCAGCCGAGGAAGGCGTAGTCGGGGCCGTAGTTCACCACGGAGATCGCCGACACCGGCTCCCCGTCGATGCGGCCGAGGAAGAACCCTTCGGGATCCTGGGCGAAGAACGCGGGCCCGTCGGACAGCCCGGGGTTCCAGCCCTCCGCCGCGGCCCACCCGCTGATCACCGGCCAGTCGGCGAGGCCGGCCTGCGTGACGACGAGGTCGTGGGGGGAGGGAGAAGTCATCGGTGCGCTCCGGTTGCGTCGGGTGCTGACTGGCGATCAGCATCCTTGCGGATCAACCGCGGCGGCACCATGGGGGGATCGGCCGTTGCGCGCCGCACGAGTGGCCGACGGCAACAGGGCGCTCCGGAAGGGGAGTTCGGCCCGGCTCCGTTGCGGAGTCCGGTCCGTCGGCATCCGGTGGAGTCGTTGCGCGGGGTGGCGCCACCCGTGGCCGAGGGCGGCGCGGCACGGCGGAAGGCGGCACAGCGGAGGGCGGCGCGGCACGGCGGAGCCGTGAGCGGCCGGCTCGCCGGTCGGTTCGGTGACCGCATCCGACCCCACCGGGCCGGCGTCCGGTGGGGTCTCCCGGCTGCCGCGGGTTCAGTGGCTCCGGCCGGGACGGAAGCGGCGGTACAGGGCCGCGCCCGTGACGATGAACGCCGCGCTGCCGGCCAGGGCGGGGGCCGTCAGGTCCGCGCCGGTGTGCGCCAGCGTGGCCGCCACCGGTGCGGGCTCCGGGGCACGCGGGTGGGACGCGGGGGCCGGGGTGCGCGGCTGCGTCGGCTCGCTCGGGCCGTTCACGGACGTGTTGTCGTGGGCCGGGTTACCCACGCCGATGACGTTCACGCTGTTGCCGCTCACGTTCACCGGGACGTGCACCGGGAGCTGGATGTCGTTGCCGGAGAGCACCCCGGGCGAGTCCTTGGCGCCCCCGTGGGCCGCGGCCCCGCCGGACGCGGCCGACGTGCCCGTGCCCGTGTCCGCGCCGCCGCCGTTCGCGCACGCGTTGCCCGAGGCCGGGTTGAGCAGCCCCACGACGTCCACGGTGTTGCCGCACACGTTCACCGGGACGTGCACCGGGAGCTGGACAGCGTTGCCGGAGATCAGCCCGGGCGAGCCGACCGCGGCGCCGTCCGCGGTGGCGCCGTCGGCCGCGAACGCCGCGGACACCGGCAGCGCCACGGCCACCGCGCCGGAGGCGGCGACGGCGGCGATCACACCGTTTCGGGTAGCCCGTCTCATAGGATCCTGCCTTCCAGACTTGGTCGCGGGCACTCACCCGCACCTCGTAAAACGCAGGCGCACCATCCGAGTTATGGCTTATCGGCCTTTCACCCCATCGAGTGGCACGGTTATCGAACCGCGGGCAAAGCCGCCGAATGATCATGAACGGGGACGCACGGGGCGCACGCTACGGCACCGGGTGCCGTCCCGCTCGTCGGGAGGCGGGCCGTCCGGGGCCCGCTTATGGTGATCGGGAGGGCGCCGACCCGCCCGGCTGCGGGCGCCCCGGGAGGCGATCGATGCTGGCCATGCTGTCCACACGGCCCGCCGTGCGGCGCTGCGCGGGTGCCGGAGTCCTCGCCCTGGCCCTGCTCGGATCGACGCTGCCCGCGACCGCGTCGGCGGCCGGTCAACCCGCCCTGTCCCGCTTCTACCGGCAGAAGGTGACCTGGGCGGCCTGCACCGGCGCGGACATGCCGAAGGACCTCGAGTGCGGGAGGGTGACGGTCCCCCTCGACTACGCCCACCCCGATGCGGACACCCTCGACATCGCCCTGGCGCGCTACCGCGCCACCGGGACGTCACAGGGCTCGGTGCTCCTGAACTTCGGCGGCCCCGGCGGTGCGGGCATCAGTGAACTGGCCAGCGACGGCAGGCAGTTCATGGACCTGACCAACGGCTACGACGTGGTCAGCTTCGACCCGCGGGGCGTCGGCCGCTCCTCCCCCGTCAGCTGCGGCGGGGACGGTGACCCGCTCTCGGCCCTGAGCGGCGAGCACGCCGACATCAGTCATCCGCGGCCGCTGCTGGAGCAGTTGCGGCAGACCGCCGACGAGTGCGCGCGGCGCTCCGGCTCGGTGCTGCCCCACATCGGCACCGTGAACGCCGCACGCGACCTGGACGTCATCCGCCAGGCGCTCGGCGACAAGAAGCTCAACTACCTGGGGTTCTCGTACGGAACGCGGCTCGGCGCGGTGTACGCGGCCCAGTTCCCGGACAAGGTCGGCCGGCTGGCCCTGGACGGCGTGGACACCCTCACCGAGCCGCTGTCCGAGCAGGGCATCGCGGGCGCGGAGGGGCAGCAGACCGCGCTGGACGACTTCCTGGACTGGTGTACGACGGACATCGCCTGCCCGTTCGGTCACGACCGGCGCATGGCCGACGGCGAGGTGCTCCGGCTCGTGCGCTCGCTCGACCGGAACCCGCTGCCCACGGACCTCGGCGGGGCGCTGTCCGGCCAGGACCTGGTGGGGGCCATGGGGCAGGGCCTCTACAGCAAGGAGCTGTGGCCGTCGCTGGAGCGGGCGCTCGCCTCGCTGACGGAGGACGGCGACACCCGGAGCGTGCTGAGCTTCGCCACCGGCAGCAACGGCCTGCCCCGCGCGCGGCACCCGAAGAACGGCGGCCTGGTCGATCCGCAGGACGTGCCGGCGGACAACCTGCCGGCCGCACTGATGGCGATCAACTGCGCGGACGACCCCGACCGGCCCGACGCGGCGCGGATCGCGAGGGACCTGGACGACCTGCGGGCCGCCTACGACCGGGCCTCCCCGGTGTTCGGCCGCTACCGCCTCACCCAGCTGCTGATGTGCTACGGGCGCCCGAAGGGCACGACCTTCATCCGCGACCGGGTGAAGAACGTCGACACGCCGCGCATGCTCCTCGTGGGCACGCGAGGCGACCCGGCGACGCCGTACCGGTGGACCGAGGAGACCGCCAGGCGGCTCGGCTCCTCCGCGGTGGTCCTCGACAACAAGGGCGACGGCCACACCGGGTACGGCTCCTCCAAGTGCGTGCACCGCAAGGTAAACGACTTCCTGCTGTACGGCTCCCTCCCCGCGAACGGCAGTTCCTGCCCTGCCGACGGGAAGAACTGGAGCACCACCACCGACCCCGCCGACTGAGGCCGCCGGATCCCGTACATGACCGTGACAGGGGGTAACCACCATGCGCATCCGCGCCGCCATCGCCGTACCCGCCGCCGTCGCCGCCGCGGCGGCCCTGATGCTCACCGCGCCGCCGGGCGAGGCGGCCACCGCTCATCACCCGCCCGCCCGCTGCCCGGCGCAGTCCCTGGCACTGCGGGCGAAGGCCGTCGCCGGTGAGCCGACGGTGCTGCGCGTCAGCGTCACCAACCTCGGCGGCAGCGCCTGCGCCGTCGACCGCGTGCCCACGGTGACCTTCGAGAACCTGGACGGAACCGCGCTGCCGCTGCCGGCGGGCGGCAGCGGCACCCTCCGGCTCGCCGCGGGCGGCACGGCGTACGCCGACGTCCGGACCATCCGCGACCCGGCGGACCCCGAGGCCCGCCGGGTGGGCGCGATCGGCGTCGCCGCGTCGTCCTCGCAGTGGGGCCGCTCCTTCACCGCCGCGACGCTGGGCACCGGGACCCGCGTGCTGGTGTGGGAGCCGGTGACGACGTGGTGGCAGCCCTCGACGGCGGCCGCCGACCGGGCCGTCGGGCTCAGCCGAGGGTGAGCTCCGGCGAGTAGAGGTCCAGCCATGCCGCGAGGTCCAGGATGCGCTCCAGGCCGCGCCGGGCGGCCTGGGTGCTGACCGGTGCCTCGCGTTCGGCGGCCTGCCGGATCCGGTCGCGGTCCACCAGGCCGAAGACGGGGTGCGAGGGCCGGGCGAGCAGCTCCTTGGCCTGGTCCTGCAGGGCGCGGGCGTACCGCGGGTCCTGCGTGGACGGGTACGGGCTCTTGACCCGGTCGTACACGGAGCGCGGCAGCACGTCCGCGGTCGCCTCGCGCAGCAGGCTCTTCTCCCGGCCGTCGAAGGACTTCAGGGCCCACGGGGCGTTGTACACGTACTCGACCAGCCGGTGGTCGCAGAACGGCACCCGCACCTCCAGGCCGACGGCCATGCTCATCCGGTCCTTGCGGTCGAGCAGGGCGCGGACGAAGCGGGTCAGGTGCATGTGGCTGATCTGCCGCATGCGGTACTCGAAGTCGCTCTCGCCGTCCAGGCGGTCCACGGCGGCGACGGCGGTGCGGTAGCCGTCGGCGACGTAGCCGTCCAGGTCGAGGGTCTTGGCGAGGTCGGCGCGCAGCACGACGGCGTCCTCGCCGAAGTGGCGCCCCATGGTCGCGAGCCACGGGAAGGTGTCGGCGCGGCGCGCCTCCTCGTCGAAGAACTGCAGGTAACCGCCGAAGACCTCGTCGGCGGACTCGCCGGACAGGGCCACCGTGGACTTCTGCCGGATCGCGCGGAAGAGGAGCAGCAGCGAGCTGTCCATGTCGCCGAAGCCGGCCGGCAGGTCGCGAGCCCGGATCACCTGCTCGCGCACGGAGGGCTCGGCGAGGGACTGCGCGTCGAGCACGATGTCCTGGTGGTCGGTGCCGGCGAGCCGGGCCACTTCGTGCACGAACGGGCTGTCGGGGGTACCGCGCAGCTCGTCGGCGACGAAGTTGTCGGTCCGGCCGACGAAGTCGACGGCGAAGCTGCGCACCTTCTCGCCGTGCTCGGCCAGTTGCCGGGCGGCGAGCGCGGTCATGGCGGAGGAGTCGAGGCCGCCGGAGAGCAGGGTGCAGCGCGGCACGTCGGCGACCAGCTGGCGGCGCACGATGTCCTCCAGGAGGGAGCGCACGGTGGCGACGGTGGTGTCGCGGTCGTCCGGGTGCGGCCGGGTCTCCAGGCGCCAGTACACCCGGGTGGACAGGCCGGAGCGGTCGACGGTGACGACCGTGCCCGGCTCCACCTCGCGCATGCCGTCCCAGACGGCGTGCCCGGGGGTCTTGATCATGACGAACAACTCGCGCAGCCCGTCCAGGGTGACGCGGCGGCGGGCCAGCGGATGGGCGAGGACCGCCTTGGGTTCGGAGCCGAACAGGACGCCGTCGGGGGTCGGGGAGTAGTAGAACGGCTTGATGCCCATGCGGTCGCGGATCATCACCAGCTTCCCCCGGCGGCCGTCCCACACGGCGAACGCGTACATGCCGTTGAGCCGTTCGGCGACGGCGTCATCCCATTCGAGGTAGCCGTGCAGCACGACCTCGGTGTCGGAGTCGGTGGTGAACCGGTGGCCGCGGCCCTCCAGTTCCCGGCGCAGCTCGGTGAAGTTGTAGGCCTCCCCGGAGTAGACCAGGGCGACGGCTCCCTCGGGGGTCCGGACGGACATCGGCTGGCGGCCGCCCGGCAGGTCGATGATGGCGAGCCGGCGGTGGCCCAGGGCGGCGGGCCCCTCGGCCCAGGTGCCGCGGTCGTCCGGGCCCCGGCAGGCCATGGTCTCGGTCATCGCATCCAGCGTGGTGGCCTCGGTGGTCAGGTCACGGTCGAAGGAGACCCATCCGGTGATGCCGCACATGCGCTACCTCCTGCTCCGGCCGGCCGCCGGCCCGTCGCTCGGCTGCCGCTCCGGGGTGGTCGGGGGCCGACCGGCGAACCATTTGCATCGGACACCTATCTGACGAGTCTGACGAGCGTCCGTCAGGCACTCGGTGCCGGTCAACGCGGCGGCACCGCGGCCGGCGCTCCCGCCACCATGGTTTCGGCCGCGTTTTGCCTCCGCGAAATCAAGACTGCGCTTTACGCCCGGGCCGAGGGTGCCAGGAACCGGCCACAGGCAAAAACTTCCCCAAGGACGGTGCTCGTTACAGCTTCGCAGTCAGAAACCAGTCCAGCACCTCGGTCAGTTCGGCCGGCTTCTCCACGGGCAGTTCATGGCCGGCGTCCAGGATGCGGACGATCGCGTTCGGATAGGCCCTGGCCATCCGGAGCATCTGCCGCACCGGCAACTGGATGTCGTGGTAGCCGTGCACCATCAGGGTGGGCGTGCGGATCGCGCCGACGCGGTCGAGGACGTCGAAGGCCCGCATGGCGCCGTACAGCGTCATGACGACCTCGCGCGGGGTGCCGGCCGCGGCGCGGATGTGCGCGCGGACCTCCTCGCGTGGGTACCCGGGCGCGAACGCGCGCTTCATGTTGGCGGCGACGAACAGCTTGAACGGCACCAGGGTGGAGGCCGCCATGAGCAGGCCCCGGCCGCGGCTGTACGTCATCCGGCCGATGGAGCCCACCAGCACCATGCCCGCCACGCGGTCCGGATGGGCGAGGGCGATGGTCTGCGCGATCATTCCGCCCATGGAGTGGCCGATCAGCACGAACCGCTCGGCCTCGAGATGGTCGAGCAGCGCGAGCACGTCCTCGGCCAGTTCCGCGATCCGGCGCACCCCGGCCCCGGTGCTGTCCCCGTGCCCGCGCAGGTCCAGCCGGATCACCCGGCGCCCTTGCGAGAAGTGCGCCATCTGGTGGTCCCAGCGGTGCCGGTCGGCGGTCCAGCCGTGGATGAACACCAGGGGGACGCCCGCCGCGTCGCGGGGGCCCTCGTCGTCGTACGTCAGGGCCGCTCCGTCGACTTCGAGCTGCGGCATGGGGGCCTCCTGGGGTGCGCTGCGGTCCGGTTACCGACGAGTACGGTAGCTGCCTGCAGGGTCCCGCGTCATCGGCCCGGCCAAGGAATCCAAGGGAGTTCAGGACGCCCGGATCACCCCGAATGCCGTACACGGGAATCGGTCCTACGGTGTTCTCATGGAGCACGCACTGAGTCCCGCAACCCTTGCCGAACTGCGGCGCCCGCGGCCCTATCCGGCGGTGTCCGTGCTGACCCCGACGCACCGCCGCGGATCCGAGAGCGGCCAGGATCCGGTCCGGCTGCGCAATGTGGTGGCCGAGGCCAGGAGGCGTCTGGAGACCGACCCGGCCGTGACCCGTGAGCGGCGCGCGGAGGTCGCCGCCGAACTCGACCGCGCGCTGGCCGAGGTGGACCTGGCCCACGCCGAGGACGGTCTGGTGATCTTCGCCGCCCCGGGCGAGCACCAGGTCTGGTCGCTGGCCCGCGCCGTCCCCGAGCGCGTGGTGCTCTCCGACACCTTCCTCACCCGCAACCTGGTCGCCGCACAGGCCGCCGAGCGGCCCTTCTGGGTCATGTCCGTCTCCGCGGACCGCGTCACCCTGTGGAGCGGCGGCGTGGACCGCGTCGTCGAGGACCACTCCGGGGGCTTCCCGCTGGTCCGCAGCCGGCAGAACTTCGACGCCGAGCGGCAGGAACGCATCGGGGACCTGCCGAGCACCTTCCGCGACGAGGGCACCCGGCAGTTCCTGCGCGAGGCGGACACCGCGATGAGCACGGTCCTGCGCGAGCAGCCCCGACCGCTCTACGTCACCGGCGAGCGCGCGGCGCTCTCGCTCCTGGACGAGGTCGGCAGTGTCGCCAAGGCGGCCGTGCACGTGCGGCACGGCGGGCTCGCCCACTCCGGGCCCGACACGGTGTGGCAGGCCATCCGGCCGGTCCTCGAGGCCGAGGAGACGAGGGACACCTCCTCCGTGGTCCGGGAGCTGACCTCCGCGCGCGGGCACCGGACCTTCGCGGCCGGGCTGGACGAGCTGTGGCAGAGCGCCCGGGAGGGACGGGTGCGACTGCTCGCCGTGGAGGAGAGCTACCGGGCGACCGTCCGCGACCTCGGCGAGCACCTGGTGCCGGCCGATCCCGGCGACCTGGACGCCCGCGACGACATCGTGGACGAGATCGTGGAGCAGTGCCTGGAGACCGGCGCCGAGGTCCGCTTCGTGCCCGACGGCACGCTGGGCGAGGAGGACGGGATCGCCGGGGTGCTGCGCTTCTGAGTGCCGGTCGCGGCACCGCACGGCCGAGGCCCCGGGGAAAGCGCTCTCTCGTCGGCGTACGCTACAGCGTGATCGTCGGCGAGAGGAGTGCGCGCATGACCGAGCTGCTGGGTGTGGCGGTACTGGGGGCCGGGCACATGGGGGCCGACCACATACGTCGCCTCGACCGGGTGATCAGCGGCGCCAGGGTCGCGGCCGTGGCCGACCCCGACGCCGAGCGGGCGAAGGAGGCCGCGGCCGGCCTCGCCGGTGTCACCGTGCACGCGGAGCCCGAGGCCGCCCTCGACGCGCCCGGGGTGTCGGCCGTGCTGATCGCCTCTCCCGGTCCCGCGCACGAGGAGGCGCTGCTCGCCGCGTTCGCCCGGGGGTTGCCGGTGCTGTGCGAGAAGCCCATGGTGCCGGACTCCGCCGGCGCGCTGCGGATCGTCCAGGCCGAGGTACGACTCGGCCGCCGGCTGGCGCAGATCGGCTTCATGCGCCGCTACGACGCCGAGTACCGGCGACTGAAGGCCCTGCTGGACGAGGGGAGCCTCGGCCGGCCGCTGATGCTGCACTGCACCCACCGCAACGTCTCCTCGCCGCCCGGCTTCACCAGCGCCATGCTCGTCAACAGCTCGGTCTCGCACGAGATCGACGCGGCCCGCTGGCTGCTCGGGCAGGAACTGACGGCGGTGACCGTACTGCGCCCGGTGCCCTCGACGGGCGCCCCCGAGGGCCTGGCCGATCCGCAGTTCGTGCTCTTCGAGACCGAGCGCGGCGCCCTGGTGGACGTCGAGGTCTTCGTCAACTGCGGCTTCGGCTACCAGGTGCGCTGCGAGGCCGTGTGCGAGGCGGGCAGTGCGCGGATCGGCGACGAGCACACCATGGTGGTCACCACCCGGGGCGGCGCCCGCGAGGAGGTGGCGCAGGACTACCTCGTGCGCTTCGCCGACGCCTACGACCGCGAGGTCCAGGCCTGGGTCGACGCCACCCGGCGGGGCGAGGTGACCGGCCCGAGCGTCTGGGACGGGTACGCGGCCTCCGTGGTGGCCGAGGCGGGGGTCCGGGCGCTGGAGCACGGCGGGCGGGTGGCCGTCGACCTCGCGCCGCGCCCGGAGCTGTACGCCGAGGTCGGCCGCTGACGCGTTCACGTCGCACGGAAGCCGGCGGTCAAGTCGGCCGATCACGTCGGGCGGGTCACGCCCGCGGGTCACATCAGCAGGTCACGTCGGCAGGCCACGTCGGCGGTCGCCGCGAGGCCGTACCGGCCTGCCCGTGCGCGACGGCGTGGAAGAAGGACGCCGGCCGCTGCTACACCCCGCCGAACAGTGCGCTCAGGCCCCGCTCCACCACGCCCGCCACGTCCTCCTGGCCGGGCGCCACCAGCTCGTGGGTGCGCAGCAGGAACCGGCGCAGCGTGGAGGCGGGGAACTGGAGCAGGGCCAGGCCGTGCGGCGAGTGGAACTCCAGGACGGTGCGGGTGGAGCCACAGGGCCAGATCCGCACGTCCCCGCGGCCGGCCGGGGTGCACAGCCCCTGGTCGAGCAGCGAGCGCGCGAAGGTCCAGGTGACCTCCGCGCCCTCCAGCGCGACCTCGGCCGGGAAGTCCACGTGGACGGCGAGCGGGTCGTCCGCGGTGTAGCGCAGGGTGGCCGACACCGGGATCTCCTCGTCCTCCGCGGTGATGAGCCGGGCGTGGGCGGGCTGTTCCACACTGTTGTCCATGCCTTAATGGAGTCCGCGCAGGCATGGCGCATGGCGCCAAATCCGGTCAGAGTTCGATGCATACGGGCCGATCGAGGGCGCATGGAACACACGAGCGTCGAACAAGGGATTGAGCACGGCACCGAGACGGGTGCGGCGGGTCAACTCACGTAAGCGCTCTACGACTTGACGCATCGAACGCGTACGTCATCCGTACCCCCGGATCACCCGGGAAAGACTCTGGCATATGCCGGAAGCACCACCGTATCGTGTGTTGCCAAATCCCTTACGAGGCGTCGCGGGCTGTGCAACAGTCGTAACCGGTCCCCCCGTCCTCCTTGGCCGTACCGTCCCCCTTCGGAGTGCGACATGCCGTCCCCAGTCTCCGCGGACCGCTCATCCGCCCAGCCACCCGGGCGCGGCTCGGTAGAGGCGCTGATATCGCAGGCGCGGCGGCTCAAGGGCGACGTGGACGCCGTACGGCGGGACACCCGGAGCGACAGTGCGGACCCGGAGAAACGCTGGCAGCGCGCCCTGTACGACCTCGCCCTGCACCAACTGGACGACCTGGACGCCCACTTGGCCCAGCTGCGGGACGGCCCGGCCCCCGCGCCGCCCACCCGGGCCGACCCGGCCGAGCCGCTCGGCGTCCGGCCGGCCCCGGCGGGCGCCCCGCGCGGATCGCTGCTCAGCCGCGTGGGCAGCGCGGAGTGGAACCTGCTGACCGACGAGGCGATCTGGTCCGGGGAGCTGTACCAGATCCTCGGCCTCGACCCGGGCGCGCCCGCCCTCACCCTGGACGAACTGCCCTCCCTGGTCCTGGAGGAGGACCGGCCGAAGCTGACCTCGATGGTCACGGACTGCCTGGTCGACGCCAGGCCGATCGACGGCGAATTCCGTGTCGTGCGGCCCGACACCTCCGTGCGGACCGTGCACATCATGGGCGAGCCGGTGCTCGGCGCCGACGGCAGCACCACCTCGATGTGGGCCGTGCTGCGGGACGTCAGCGAACTGCGCCGGCACCGGCTCACGGTGCGCGAGACCCGTGACTCGCTGCAGCACCACCGCCGGCGGGAGCAGGCCGAGCACCGGATCGCCGCCGAGTTGCAGGAGGCCGTGCTGCCGCCCTGGCGGGGCACCCTGCGGCTCCCGCACCAGGGGCCGCGGACCCTGGACCTCGCCGCCCACCGGCTGCCCTCCGCCGGCGGCACGCCGATCGGCGGGAAGTGGTACGACGCGCTGGAGCTGTCCGACGGCGAGACCCTGCTCAGCGTCGGCGACCTCACCGGACACGGGGTGGCCGTCGCCTCGGGCATGGCGACACTGCTCGGTGCCGTACGCGGCATGGCGATGGCCGGCACACTGCCCGGCCAACTGCTCACCATGCTCAACCAGTTACTCGACACCACCGTGCAGCCCGCGCTCGGCGGCGCCGTCTGCTGCCGCTACCGGCCCGAGACCCGCACCCTGGTCTGGGCGCAGGCGGGACACCCCGCCCCGCTGCTGTACCGCGGTGGGACGGGGTGCGTGCTGAGCGCGCCGGACGGCGCCCTGCTCGGCGCCACCTCGGGCGCCGTCTACGAGCAGACCGACGCGACCCTCGAACCGGGCGATGTGCTCCTGCTGCACACCGAGGGGCTCGTGCCCGGGCACGCCGGGACGGCGGCCGTGGACCGACTGCTCGGGCTCGCCCCGCGGTTCCGCACCGCGCGCACCGCGCAGGACTGCGTGCGGACGGTCGTCGAAGGGTTCGGCGACACCGGGCGCGAGGACGACGCGTGCGTGCTCGTCGCCAGGATCACCGACTGAGCTGACCCACCCGGAAGCGCGCTGCTCCGGGAACGCGGCGCACAGGCCCCCTATGCCTGTGCGCTGTCGTCGCTCCTGGGCCTCGGCTTGGGCAGGGCGAGCCGGATCTCCTCCCGCAGTTCGTGGATCTTCGGGTACTCGGCGTACTCCGCGGTGAGCCGGTACATCTCCCGCAGCCGGTCCCAGGTCCGCCGGGAGGAGTTCGAACCCATCGACATCAGGGCCAGCCGCGCGTAGCGGTCGGCCTGTTCCGGGTCGTCGGCGATGAAGCAGGCCGAGGCCATGGAGAGATGGTCGAAGATCTTCGACCGCTCCCGGCCGTCGACGCGCAGCGCCAGGGCCTTCTCCGCGTAGTACTGGGCGTGCACGGCCGCGCTCGGGTCGAACTCCGCCAGCGTGCGGTAGGCCAGCGCCTGCATGCCGTACAGGTCCTCGTCCTTGAAGGTCTGCATCCAGTCCAGCGGTTCGGACTCGCCCCGCTCGGAGACGAACATGTCCTCCGCCTGCCCGAGCGTGCGGCGCATCGCCTGGCCCTTGCCCATCGACGCCTGCGCCCAGGCCTCGATGGTGTGGAACATCGCCTTCGTCCGCGGCTGGAGGCGGTCTCCGGAGCCGGACTGGGCGAGCTTCATCAGGTCCAGCGCGTCGTCGGGCCGGCCCAGGTGCACCATCTGGCGGGCCGCCCGGGACAGCGCCTCGCCGGCGCGCGGCCGGTCACCGCCCTCACGGGCGGCGTGGGCGGCGATGACGAAGTACTTCTGTGCCGTGGGCTCCAGGCCGACGTCGTGCGACATCCAGCCCGCGAGGACGGCGAGGTTGGCGGCGACGCCCCACAGGCGCCGCTGGAGATGGGGAGGGTGGTGGTAGGCGAGCATGCCGCCCACCTCGTTGAGCTGGCCCACGACCGCCTTGCGCTGAAGCCCGCCGCCGCGGGCCGCGTCCCAGGCGCGGAACACCCCGACCGAGCGCTCCAGTTCCTCGATCTCCTGCGACCCGATGGGAGCGGCCTCGTAGCGGTCGAACCCAGCGGGGTCGGCGTGCAGGGGATCGTGGAGGACGGGGGCGTCGGCCTTCAGGGCCGGGTCGGTGTGCAACCAGTCGTGCATGGCGCTGCTGAGTGTGGATCCCGCGGCGAGCGCGGCACCCGCGCCCACCAAGCCGCGTCGGTTGAGCATGAGGTCCATTCCCGTGAATTCGGTGAGGACCGCGGCGGTCCGCTCGGGCGCCCACGGCACTCCGTCGGGATGTTCCTCGATCCCGTCGCCCGGCCGTTTCCCCGTACGCCCGTGCCGCACCAGACCGAGGTCCTCGATGGTTACGACACGGCCGAGACGCTCGGTGAACAGGGCCGCCAGCACCCGCGGCACGGGATCGCGCGGGATCTCTCCCATGTCGATCCACCGCCGCACCCGGGAAGTGTCGGTCGACAACTGGGGGTGGCCCATGGCCGCCGCCTGTTTGTTGACCAGCCTCGCGAGTTCGCCCTTCGACCAGCCGGCCAGGCCGAACAGGTCCGCAAGGCGGGTGTTGGGTTGTCCGCTCACGTCAAGCCCCCAGGTACTCGGCTGAGTTGACAGTAGCCCTGCGGAGGTTGCCGGGCGACTATTCGCCACGGTTCGCCAGGGTCCGCCAGATGGTGTGCCACTGGGCGACGGGTGTCAGGTAGGAGTGCGCCACCCCGACCCGGTTCGCTTCCTGGCGATTCCGGGTGCACCGTCTCCAGGTGTGCACGGTGTCTCCAGGTCCTGCGGCCGCATTCCCCAGGGTGCGGCCGGGCGGCCGGGCCGGGTTGGGCGCAAGGACTACAGGCAGGCACCGCAGGCACACGAAGGGATCTGTATCTCCCATGTACGCAGCATCGTCCTCCGTGTCCGCCCCGCCCCGGCCGCTGCGCTCCCGCCCGGCGGGCGGTGGGCCGTACCTCGATCCGGCGGCGCGTCCGGGCGGTCCCGTGCTGGGCGCGGGCCGGCCGCGGCGGGCCCCGGGGCAGCCCGGCTCCCAACCGCTCAGCGGAAGACTCGACTTGTCCGGCCCCCAGGGCGCACAGCTGCGCACCGCGATCGCCTCGGTGCACCGCATCTGTCCGGAGTTCGCCCCGGTCCAGGTGCTGCGGCGCAGCGGACGATCCGTCCTGCTCGTCGGGACGACCGGACGCAGCACGGCCGTCGCCAAGTGTCTGCTGGACCACTCCCCCGCCTGGGCCGAGCGGAGCAGGCACGAAATAGCCGCATACCGCGCGTTCGTCCGGCACCGGCCCCCGGTCCGGGCGCCCCGGCTGATCGCGGCGGACCCGGACAACTGCACCTTGGTGATCGAGCGCATGCCCGGCCGGGTGGCGGCGCTCCAGCGGCATCCGATGGAGGCGCCACCGCGCACCGACATCCGGGCCGCCCTGGGCGCGGTCTGCCGGGTGAACGCCTGGCGGCCGCCGGCGGGACTGTTCGACATGCCGCTGGACTACGGCGCCCGGATCTCCCGCTATCACGAGCTGGGCCTGCTCACTGACCGCGACCTCGGGGACCTGCAGAAGCTGCTGCACGGCATCGCCCACGAGGTGGGCCGCCACGGCATGCTGCAGTTCTGCCACGGGGACGCCCTGCTGTCGAACATCCTGCTCTCACCGGCCGGTCCAGTGCTGGTGGACTGGGAGCACGCGGGGTGGTACCTGCCGGGGTACGACCTGGCGACGCTGTGGCTGGTGCTCGGGGACGCGCCGGTGGCCCGGCGGCAGATCAGCCAGATCGCCCAGTCGGCGGGCCCGGTCTCCCGGGACGCCTTCCTGGTGAACCTGATGCTCCTGCTGACCCGCGAGATCCGGACGTACGAGACGGCGGTCCAGCGTTCGATGCACGACCCGGCCCCGGCGGCAGCGAGCGCGGCTCCCCCGGGTGCCGCGACGTCCGGCGAGGAACAACGGCTGCTGCTCAGGCGGTTGCACGACGACTGCCAGATGGCCCGCAAGGCCGTCCGCGCGGCGGTCGGCACTCGCTGACGGGGACGAAGGTCCGCGGTGCGCCCGGAGTGGCGGCGCACCGCGGACCTTCGTGTGTCCACGGCGGCACGACCGGGGCGACCACTGGTATATGCCAGTGACGCATCGCAGGCCCGGCCACCGCCGCCGCGAAACTCGCCGGAACCCTCCGTGACGTGGGAAATCACCGCTCTGACGGCATCATTGACGGATCGTCGACAAGCCGGTACCACTGACCCAGCTCGGCGCCGCACGCCCCGCCGAGCCCGCCCGTCACAGGAGGCCGCAGTGCCAGGTCCCGCCACCGACCCCACGTCCACACCCGGCAACAGACATCTGCGGCGCGCCGCCGCACCGCTCGCCTGCGCGGCCCTGATGCTGCCGCTGCTCGGCGCCGCCCCCGCGCAGAGCGCCCCGGACTCCTCCGCGAGCACGCTGCAGCGCGCGTTCGCCTCCGCGGCGAGCGAGTACCACGTACCGCAGAGCGTCCTGCTGGCCGTCTCCTACCTCCAGTCCCGCTGGGACTGGCACGCCGGCGCGCCCAGCGTGAGCGGCGGCTACGGCCCCATGCACCTCACCGACGCCCGGACCGCGATCGCCGCGTCCGAGCACCTCGCCCAGGGCACCGAGGACGCCCGCGGCGACAGCGCCCGCGCCGCGCTGCACCCCGACGTCAAGGTGCCGGCCGAGTCCGCGCTGCCGGCCCGCCTGAAGACGCTGCCGCGGGCCGCGGAGCTGACCGGCATCCCGGCCGCGCGGCTGCGCACCGACCCGGCGGCGAACGTGTCCGGCGGAGCCGCCCTGCTCGCCGCCACACAGAAGCGGCTGGGCGAGCCGCTGAGCACCGACCCGGCCGACTGGTACGCCGCGGTGGCCCGCTTCTCCGGCGCCGACGACAGCGCGACGGCGGCGGCGTACGCGAACGACGTGTACGACGTGCTGCGCACCGGCGAGAAGCGCACCACGGACGACGGCCAGCTGGTCGCCCTGGACGCCCGGCCCGGCGTGTCCCCGGACACCTCCCAGCTGCGGCGGGCCGGCCTGGGCTCGCTACCCGCGGACGGCGTCGAATGCCCGAAGTCGGTGTCCTGCGAGGCGATCTGGGCGCCCTACGCCCAGTTCGGCAACGGCGACTACGGCAACCACGACCTCGGCGACCGCCCGGCGTCGCAGGCCATCAAGTACATCGTCATCCACGACACGGAGGGCGCCTGGGACGGGGTGCTGAACCTCATCCAGGACCCGACCTATGTGTCGTGGAACTACACCATCCGCTCCACCGACGGTCTGATCGCCCAGCACGTCAAGGCGAAGGACGTGGCCTGGCACGCGGGCAACTGGGACATCAACGCCCGGTCGATCGGCATCGAGCACGAGGGCTTCCTCACCGATCCGGACGCCTGGTACACCGAGGCGATGTACCGCTCCTCGGCGCGGCTCGTGAAGTACCTTGCGAAGAAGTACGACATCCCGCTGGACCGGCAGCACCTCCTGGGCCACGACAACGTGCCCGGCCCGACCGCTTCCACCGTCCCCGGCATGCACACCGACCCGGGGCCGTACTGGGACTGGCGCCACTACTTCCAGCTGCTGGGCCACCCCTTCAAGCGCACGGCGGGCAAGAAGGGCGGACTGGTGACGGTCCTGCCGGACTACTCGGCCAACCAGCCGACGTACACGGGCTGCGCCGCGTCGGGCCAGCCCTGCGCCGCGCACGGCTCCAGCGAGGTGCGGCTGTACTCGGACCACGACACGAACGCGCCGCTGATCAAGGACGTCGGCCTGGGCAAGGACCCGACCATCGACGTCAACGACCTGTCCTCGCGGGTGTCCACCGGCCAGCAGTACGCGGTCGCGGACCACTGGGGCGACTGGACGGCCATCTGGTACCTGGGGCAGAAGGCCTGGTTCCAGAACCCGCACAGGCACCCGACGGCGGTACCGGCGAAGGGCCTGGTGGTGACCCCGAAGGACGGCCTCGACAGCATCCCGGTGTACGGCCGTGCCTACCCGGAGAAGGAGGCCTATCCGGCGGGCGTCCCCGTCCAGTCGGTGGTGCCGCTGCCGTACCGGATCCCGGCCGGGCAGAAGTACGTGGTCGGTGACGAGGTGCCGGGCGAGTACTACTACGCGGTCACCTTCACCACCGACTCGCACCGGGTCGTGGTCGGCAAGGACCTGTACTACGAGATCCAGTACGGCCACCGGGTCGAGTTCGTCCGCGCGGCGGACGTGACCGTTCAGGGCTCGGCCGGTTAGCCGGGACGGGTGCCTCAGCCCTGCTGGAAAAGCTCCGCCGGGAGCGGCTTCAGCAGGGCGTACAGGTCGTCGGTGATGGGGCGGTCCCAGGCGGCGATGGTCACGAGGACGCCGTCGCTGCGGTCGAACTGCACGCAGGAGATCCGGCTCTCGGAGAGCTTCAGGCGCCGCACGATGAGGAGGTTGTCGCCCTGGAGGACGGGGGTGTCCTCGGTGCCGACGACCGTGACCTCCTCGTCGTTCTCCAGCGCCAGGAGCAGCTGGCCGACCTCGAAGGGGATCTCTCCCTCGGCGACCTCGCGGGCCGGGGAGCCCTCCGGCAGATTGCCGATGATCATCGCGGGGCCGCGGCCGCCGAACAGGTCGTACCGCAGGAAGACGCCCTGGCAGGTGCCGTCAGGGGCGGGCAGCAGGCCCGCGCCGAGGTTGCCCGGCCAGTCGCCCGGGTCCATGGCCAGCACGTCGAAGTCGGGTCCCGCAGGGGTGGCGCTGCGGCGGCGGAGGAACGACATGCGGCCATGGTACGTGCCCGGGCCCCGGTGAGTGACCTGCGGGCGCCCGGTGGGGCGGCGGCCGTTCCGCCACAGCGGTCGAACGCCGACATTCCCCGCCCGATCGTAGCGGTGCCGCGTCCCTCCGTACTGCTGGGGGTGGCTGCCGGGGGTGGCTGTCCGACCTTCGGCGGGTGATCGCCGTACCGTCTGCGCAGCTCCAGGTACCGCTCCAGGTTGGTGTGGGAGCCGGCCCACGCGTATTGGAAGCCGCTGGGGTACAGGGAGGTGTCGCCTCGGGTGTGCGTGGTGGCGAACAGGGACGGTGACACGCACCGGACCTGGCGCGCGTCCCACGCGGCCTTGTACTCGGCAGGCGTGGCGATACAGTCGTCCGGGGCGACGGCCGCGCGACCGCGGGCGTCCGCGAAGACACCGGACGCGCCCGCCAGGACGAGGAGACAGGCCGCGAGGACGACCGACACCCCCGCGTGCCGTCCCACACGCCGCTGCACCCGGCTCATCGGACCCCCACGGGCTTGTCCGGCCGGTCGGCTCGCCGAGCGGCTGCGATGCCTGTGGGGCACTGGAACGACTTGTTGTCCAGGCTCGCGCTCAGCCTGCAGCGGGGGCCGAGCACAGTACCGTTCGCGCCACGGAAGGCGAGCTCCCAGGTGGTGCCCGTGGAGCGGAGGTCCGCGTATCCGAAGATGCCCTGGCCTCCCGCGGGACTCAGGCCGGGCTGTTCCGCGGGCGCGGCTACTGCTGTGGTGGCGCGGGTGGGACCACCGCGATCGGGCTCGCCGCGTGCAGCAGTACGGCCTGGGTGACCGTGCCCAGC
>NZ_JBLEBI010000064.1:0-34394 GCF_047340315.1 Streptomyces sp. AF1A | reverse complement strand
GCCGGCGCCCGCGGCCAGCCGCCAGGCCAGCGCCGCGGCGAACGCGTCGCCCGCGCCGGTGGTGTCCACCGGGTCCACCTTCACCGACGGCACCCGGGTCACGCCGGAGCCGTCGCACACCAGCGCCCCCTGCGCGCCCAGCGTCACCACCACCGAGCGCGGACCCTTGGCCAGTAGCAGTCGCGCCCAGTCCTCGGGGTCCTCGCTCACGCAGGCCTCGCCGAGTATCACCCGTGCCTCGTGCTCGTTGACGATCAGCGGATCGCAGGCCGTGAGCACCTCGGTCGGCACCGGGCGCGGCGGGGACGGGTTCAGCACGAACCGGGTCCCCTCCGGCAGGGTCCGTACCACCTCCACGACCGTCTCCAGCGGGATCTCCAGTTGCGCCGACACCACGCGCGAGGCGAGGAAGAGGCTCACCGCGGCGCGCACGTCACCCGGTGCCAGGCGGGCGTTGGCGCCCGGCGACACCACGATGCCGTTGTTCCCGGTGGGGTCGACGGTGATCAGCGCGATGCCGGTCGGGGCCCCGTCCACCAGCACGCCGACCGGGTCCACTCCGGCCGAGCGCAGGGAGTCCAGCAGCATCCGGCCGTGGCCGTCGTCGC
Source organism: Streptomyces sp. AF1A (assembly GCF_047340315.1). Classification (NCBI taxonomy): domain Bacteria; kingdom Bacillati; phylum Actinomycetota; class Actinomycetes; order Kitasatosporales; family Streptomycetaceae; genus Streptomyces; species Streptomyces sp. AF1A. Next base: position 33,786 of record NZ_JBLEBI010000064.1, on the reverse strand, counting down.
CGACCCGGGCCAGCAGGGCCGTCCGTGCGCCGAGCCGGGCGGCGGCGACCGCCTGGTTGGCGCCCTTGCCGCCCGGGTGCACGGACAGGTCGCCGCCCAGCACCGTCTCGCCGGCGGCCGGCCGCCGCTCGACTCCGATCACCAGGTCGGCGTTGGCCGAACCCACGACCAGCAGGTCGTAGTGGTCCATGTGCACTCCCGTCAGCGCGTTGTCCACGGCGATCTTCCACGACTGCGTCGGCGGCCCGGCCGCGGCGGCCGCCGGTGACCTCGTCACAGCCGCTCGACGACGGCGACGGCGATCAGCGCGGCGAGGGCTCCGAGCCCGCCGAGGACTTGGAAGCCTAGGGCCATCCGCACGGCGGCCGGCCGGATTTCCCCTCGGCCCGGGGACACGGACGTCCACGGTCGGGTCGAAGCCCCCTCCGAAGCCACCCCTCCGCTCGGGACATGCCGGTACGGCGTGCCAACGGCGGCGGCCGCCACGCGCGCGTGGAGCGCTGCGGCGGAGCCTGCGCCGCCGGTGCCCGTCCGGGCCGCGCACGGTGACGGTGCGGCACTGTCACATCCCACCGGTACCGTCGGATCATGGCTCAACAGGAGGGGAACCCCACGGGCGGCGAACGCCGGCTCGCCACGCTCGACGGCGTGCTGGAGCGCATCACGTACGCCAACGAGGAGAACGGCTACACGGTCGCCCGGGTCGACACCGGGCGCGGCGCGGGCGACCTCCTCACCGTGGTCGGCGCGCTGCTCGGCGCCCAGGTCGGGGAGTCCCTGCGCATGGAGGGCCGCTGGGGCTCGCATCCGCAGTACGGCAAGCAGTTCCACGTGGAGAACTACACGACCGTGCTGCCCGCGACCGTCCAGGGCATCCGGCGCTATCTGGGCTCCGGCCTGGTCAAGGGCATCGGGCCGGTCTTCGCCGACCGCATCACCCAGCACTTCGGCACGGACACGCTGCGCATCATCGAGGAGGAGCCCGGGCGGCTCGTCGAGGTCCCCGGACTCGGGCCGAAGCGGACCAGGAAGATCGCCGACGCCTGGGAGGAGCAGAAGGCGATCAAGGAGGTCATGCTCTTCCTGCAGACCGTCGAGGTGTCGACCTCGATCGCCGTGCGGATCTACAAGAAGTACGGGGACGCGTCGATCTCCGTCGTGAAGAACCACCCCTACCGGCTCGCCGCCGACGTGTGGGGCATCGGCTTCCTGACCGCCGACAAGATCGCCCAGTCCGTCGGCATACCGCACGACAGCCCCGAGCGGGTCAAGGCCGGCCTGCAGTACGCGCTGTCCCAGTCCGCCGACCAGGGCCACTGCTTCCTGCCCGAGGAGCGGCTGATCGCGGACGCCGTCAAGCTCCTCCAGGTCGACACCGGGCTCGTCATCGAGTGCCTCGCCGAGCTGGCCCGGGAGCCGGAGGAGGGCGAGGACCCCGGGGTGGTGCGGGAGAAGGTACCCGGCCCCGACGGCGACTCCCAGCAGCCCGTCACCGCCGTCTACCTCGTGCCCTTCCACCGCGCCGAGCTGTCCCTCTCCGCCCAGCTGCTGCGCCTGCTGCGCACCGGTGAGGACCGGATGCCCGCCTTCCGGGACGTGGACTGGGCCAGGGCGCTGGGCTGGCTGCGCTCCCGCACCGGCGCCGATCTCGCGCCCGAGCAGGAGGCGGCGGTCCGGCTCGCGCTGACCGAGAAGGTCGCCGTGCTCACCGGTGGCCCCGGCTGCGGCAAGTCCTTCACCGTCCGCTCGATCGTGGAGCTGGCCCGCGCCAAGCACGCCAAGGTGCTGCTCGCCGCGCCCACCGGGCGGGCCGCCAAGCGGCTCGCCGAGCTGACCGGCGCCGAGGCCTCCACCGTGCACCGGCTGCTGGAGCTGAAGCCCGGTGGCGACGCGGCGTACGACCGGGACCGCCCGCTGGACGCCGACCTCGTGGTGGTCGACGAGGCGTCCATGCTGGACCTGCTGCTCGCCAACAAGCTGGTGAAGGCCGTACCTCCGGGGGCGCACCTGCTCTTCGTGGGGGACGTGGACCAGCTGCCCAGCGTGGGCGCGGGGGAGGTGCTCCGGGACCTGCTCGCCGAGGGCGGCCCCGTCCCCGCCGTCCGGCTCACCAGGGTCTTCCGGCAGGCGCAGCAGTCGGGCGTGGTCACCAACGCACACCGGATCAACGCCGGGCGGCATCCGCTCACCGACGGCCTGAAGGACTTCTTCCTCTTCGTCGAGGACGACACCGAGGAGGCCGGGCGGCTCACCGTGGACGTGGCCGCCCGCCGGATTCCGGCGAGGTTCGGCCTCGACCCGCGGCGGGACGTGCAGGTCCTCGCGCCGATGCACCGGGGCCCGGCCGGGGCCGGCGTCCTGAACGGGCTGCTCCAGCAGGCCATCACCCCCGGCCGGCCCGACGTGCCCGAGAAGCGGTTCGGCGGCCGCGTCTTCCGCGTCGGCGACAAGGTCACCCAGATCCGTAACAATTACGAGAAAGGGAAGAACGGTGTCTTCAACGGCACCGTGGGTGTCGTCACCTCGCTCGACCCGGTCGACCAGCGCCTGACGGTGCTGACGGACGAGGACGAGGAGGTCCCGTACGAATTCGACGAACTCGACGAACTGGCTCACGCGTACGCGGTGACGATCCATCGCTCGCAGGGAAGTGAATATCCCGCGGTGGTGATTCCCGTCACCACCGGAGCATGGATGATGCTCCAGCGGAACCTGCTGTACACGGCGGTCACCCGGGCCAAACGGCTGGTGGTCCTGGTCGGTTCGCGCAAGGCGATCGGGCAGGCGGTGCGCACGGTGTCCGCGGGGCGCCGGTGCACGGCCCTCGACTTCAGACTCGCGTCGCCCGGCGGGAGGCTGGAGTTCACCGGCTCGGACGGGTAGCGGTCGGGCATCACAAAAATGATCGATCAAACGAGTCGTGAAGGTCACAGAGCACTACCGGATGCCCTTCCGAGGGGGCAGGATGAGCAGGTTGGCGGCACTGAGTGCCGCCGATAGGCCCAATGGTCGACCCCGAGTGCACTCTCCTGAGCCAAATGGGGGATGGTAGAGACAGTCAGGGCACCTCGAAGATGAGGCACTACGTCGGTGAGGGAAGACGTGAGCGACAACTCTGTAGTACTGCGGTACGGCGACGGCGAGTACACCTACCCGGTGGTCGACAGCACCGTCGGCGACAAGGGCTTCGACATCGGGAAGCTCCGCGCCCAGACCGGTCTGGTGACCCTGGACAGCGGGTACGGCAACACCGCCGCCTATAAATCCGCCATCACCTACCTCGACGGCGAGGCGGGCATCCTCCGCTACCGCGGCTACCCCATCGAGCAGCTGGCCGAGCGCTCCACCTTCCTCGAGGTGGCTTACCTGCTGATCAACGGCGAGCTGCCCACCGTCGACGAGCTGACGACGTTCAGGAACGACATCACGCGGCACACCCTGCTGCACGAGGACGTCAAGAACTTCTACAAGGGCTTCCCGCGCGACGCCCACCCGATGGCCATGCTCTCCTCGGTGGTCTCGGCGCTGTCGACCTTCTACCAGGACAGCCACAATCCGTTCGACGACAAGCAGCGAAGCCTCTCCACGATCCGGCTGCTCGCCAAGCTTCCGACGATCGCGGCGTACGCCTACAAGAAGTCGATCGGCCACCCGTTCGTCTACCCGCGCAACGACCTCGGCTACGTCCAGAACTTCCTGCGCATGACCTTCTCGGTCCCGGCGGACGACTACGAGCCGGACCCGGTCGTGGTGTCCGCGCTGGACAAGCTGCTGATCCTGCACGCCGACCACGAGCAGAACTGCTCGACCTCGACGGTCCGCCTGGTCGGTTCCTCGCAGGCCAACATGTTCGCGTCCATCTCGGCGGGCATCAACGCGCTGTGGGGCCCGCTGCACGGCGGCGCCAACCAGTCCGTGCTGGAGATGCTCGAGGGCATCCGCGACTCCGGCTCCGACGTCGACACCTTCATCCGCAAGGTGAAGAACAAGGAGGACGGCGTCCGCCTGATGGGCTTCGGCCACCGGGTCTACAAGAACTTCGACCCGCGCGCCAAGATCATCAAGGCCGCCGCGCACGACGTGCTCTCCGCGCTGGGCAAGGAGGACGAGCTCCTCGACATCGCCCTGAAGCTGGAGGAGCACGCGCTGTCCGACGACTACTTCGTGGAGCGCAAGCTCTACCCGAACGTCGACTTCTACACCGGTCTGATCTACCGGGCCATGGGCTTCCCGACCGAGATGTTCACGGTCCTGTTCGCCCTCGGCCGCCTGCCGGGCTGGATCGCCCAGTGGACCGAGATGATCAAGGAGCCGGGCTCCCGCATCGGCCGCCCGCGCCAGATCTACACGGGCGTCGTGGAGCGCGACTTCGTCCCCGTCGAGGAGCGCTGACACCTCCCGGCGAGGGGCACCGGCACCAGGCCAGGACGGATACCCGTCCTGGCCTTCGCGCGTGCCGTCGTGCCGGCCACGGCGCGGTCCCGGCCGAGCGTTGCCGCGCGCTGCGGGCGGGTGGCGCTCGTGCGGCGTGCCCGGCCGGTGGTACCTGCAGTGGGCCCGCATCGGCTCGGTCGACTGGGGCGTGGTGCCCGGCGGCTGGCGCCGGCACCTGCGGGTGAGCGGCGCCGGTGGGGCCCGCCGGTGTCTGCACGGCGCGACCCGGTCCCGGTCGGGAAGGGACCGCGTGACCGTCGAGGCGGCCTGAGCGCACAGAGTGGCTCCGTCAAGGCGAGGAAAAGCGGAAGGCGCCCTGGGACGCCGGTCCCCCCACGGGCCGACGACCAGGGCGCCTTCCCATGTCCCGGTACGGATTCCCCCCACGGGATCCGGCCGGGCGCTCGGAGAGGACAGCGCCTGAATCGCTGTCTGTGAGCAGAACGAGCAAAACTCGCCCCACTCCAGTGAAGCGGTGCGACCTGCCGGGACAGCGCACGCTGGGAGGGCCGCTCAAAGCTTCCCGGTGTACGTGTCCCGGCAACGCATCTTCCGGGGAAGTCCCCCAAGACATCCCCAGGTGCCGGTCAGCGCCCCCCAAGACGCCGAACCGACATCGCCAACTTAGACCTTCGAACCCCTTCGATGGTTACGTTCGCATCACTGTGATCTGCGTCTCTTGCATTTGTCCTTTAGGTACGCAAGAGCCCCGATACGTTGATCGGGACCCAAGCGTAAGGATGATGCGCGAGCCTTGTGAAGAGCTTATGTGAGGCTCGCGCCGGACTCTAGGGGGACTCTTACATCCGCTGCGCCTAACCCCCGGTAACCCTGGGGGACTTCAGCGGAAGCGGCGCAGCCGCAGGCTGTTGGTCACCACGAACACGGACGAGAAGGCCATGGCGGCACCCGCGATCATCGGGTTCAGCAGCCCCGCCGCGGCCAGCGGCAGCGCGGCCACGTTGTAGCCGAACGCCCACACCAGGTTCCCCTTGATCGTGGCGAGGGTGCGCCGGGCGAGCCGGATGGCGTCGGCGGCCACCCGCAGGTCCCCGCGCACCAGCGTCAGATCGCCGGCCTCGATCGCCGCGTCCGTGCCGGTGCCCATGGCGAGGCCCAGGTCGGCGGTGGCCAGCGCGGCGGCGTCGTTGACGCCGTCGCCGACCATGGCCACGGCCCGCCCCTCGCGCTGCAGCCGCCGTACGACGTCGACCTTGTCCTCGGGCAGCACCTCGGCGAACACGTGCGCGGCGTCGATTCCCACGGACCGGGCGACCGCCTGCGCGACCGTGCGGTTGTCCCCGGTGAGCAGCACCGGCGTGAGCCCGAGCGCGCGCAGCTTCCGTACTGCCTCGGTGCTGGTCTCCTTGACCGCGTCGGCGACGGCGAGGACCCCGCGGGCCCGTCCGTCCCAGCCGGCCACGACGGCCGTACGGCCCTCCTGCTCGGCCTCCCGCACCGCACGGGCCAGCTCCTGCGGCAGCTCGTCGTACAGGCGTCCGACGGCCACCTCGCGCCCGTCCACGCGCCCGCGCACGCCCCGCCCGGGGACGTTCTCGAAGTGCTCGACGGCCGGCAGCGCTCCGGCGCGCTGCACCGCCCCGGCGGCGATCGCCCGCGCGACGGGGTGTTCGGAGGCGTGCTCCAGGGCGCCCGCGAGGAGCAGCAGCTCCTTCTCGTCCTCGCCTTCGGCGGCGTACACCGCCTGGAGGGTCATCCGGCCGGTGGTGACGGTGCCGGTCTTGTCGAGGACCACCGTGTCGACGCGGCGCGTGGACTCCAGCACCTCGGGGCCCTTGATGAGGATGCCGAGCTGGGCGCCGCGGCCGGTGCCGACCATCAGCGCGGTCGGCGTGGCCAGGCCCAGCGCACAGGGGCAGGCGATGATCAGCACGGCGACGGCGGCGGTGAACGCGGCGACCGCGTCCCCGGTGACGCTGAGCCACACCGCGAAGGTGCCGAGCGCGATGAGGATGACGACGGGCACGAACACCGCGGAGACGCGGTCGGCGAGCCGCTGCACCTCGGCCTTGCCGTTCTGCGCGTCCTCCACCAGCTTCGCCATCCGGGCGAGCTGGGTGTCGGCGCCCACGCGGGTGGCCTCGACGACCAGCCGGCCGCCCGCGTTGACCGTGGCGCCGGTGACCCGGTCGCCGGGCCCGACGTCCAACGGCACCGACTCGCCGGTCAGCATCGCGGCGTCGACCGCGGAGACGCCCTCGACCACCGTGCCGTCGGTGGCGATCTTCTCGCCGGGCCGCACGACGAACCGGTCGCCGACGGCGAGGGAGGCCACCGGCACCCGTACCTCGCGCCCCTCGCGCAGCACGGCCACGTCCTTGGCGCCCAGCTCCATCAGCGCCTTCAGGGCGGCCCCGGCGCGCCGCTTGGAGCGCGCCTCCAGGTAGCGGCCGAGCAGGATCAGCGCGACGACTCCGGCGGCGACCTCCAGATAGACGGTGGACGCGCCGTCCATGCGGGAGACGGTGAGGCGGAACTCGTCGTGCATGCCCGGCCGGCCGGCGTCGCCGAGGAACAGCGCCCACAGCGACCAGCCGAACGCGGCCAGCGTGCCGACCGAGACCAGGGTGTCCATGGTGGCGGCGCCGTGCCGGGCGTTGGTCCAGGCGGCCCGGTGGAAGGGCGCGCCGCCCCACACGACGACCGGCGCTGCCAGGGTGAGCGAGAGCCACTGCCAGTTGTCGAACTGCAGCGCCGGGATCATCGCGAGCAGGACCACGGGCGCGGCGAGCAGGGCGGAGACGAGCAGCCGGTGCCTGAGGGAGCCGAGTTCGGGGTCCTGCCCGGAGGGCTGCGGGGCCGCCTCGGGGGCGGGCGTCGGCGGCGGGGGTTCCTCGGCGGTGTAACCCGTCCGCTCCACGGTGGCGATCAGATCGGCCACCCGGACGCCCTCGGCGTAGGTGACCTTCGCCTTCTCGGTGGCGAAGTTGACGGTGGCGCTCACGCCCTCCATCCGGTTGAGCTTCTTCTCCACCCGGGCGGCGCACGAGGCACAGGTCATCCCGCCGATGAGCAGCTCGACCTCGGAGGCGCCGTCTATCGCGGTCGCCTTCCGGGCGGACGCTGTCTGAGCGGTGGTGCTGGTCATGTCCGGACTCCAGACATCGGACCGAACCGTACGGAACCAGTATCAGCTGGCCGGCACGGCCCGGTCGGGAAACGGGAGGGTGGTGCTCAGGCCCGGCCGGCCAGTTCGAAGCCGGCCTCGTCCACGGCGGCGCGCACGGCCTCGTCGTCCAGCGGGGCCGCGGAGACGACAGTCACCTCGCCGGTCGACGCGACGGCCTTCACCGAGGTGACGCCGGGAATCCGGGAGATCTCGCCGGAGACGGAGCCCTCGCAGTGGCCGCAGCTCATCCCGGTCACCTGGTAGACGGTGGTGACGGAGCCCGTGGTGTCGGTCTGGGCGCTCATGTGGTTACTCCTCGGGGAGGCGTGTGGGGTCGGTGGGGTCCGGGGGAACCCCACGCTCTTCACACTATACCCCTAGGGGGTATTCCTTCTCCATGAGGTGTTCCGGCGCGTCAGGGACAGCAGGGACAGCACCCAGGCGACCCCGGCGAGCCCCACGAGGGCCGCTCCGCCGATCGAGAACAGGGTGAACAGATGCTGCTGCACGGCGCTCGGGCCGGACGGGTACCCGGGTGCGCCCGGCCGAGCGCCCGGCGCGGTGCTCGCCAGGCGCTCGGCCAGCCGGAGTGCGACGCCGTGCGTGGCGTCCCACAGGGCGTGCAGCAGGGCGGCGCCCATGCAGGCGGCGACCAGCGGCGGGGCGTACCGGAAGCGCCCGTTCGGCCGGCGCAGGGACAGCAGCATCCCGCCCGTGATCGCCGTCCACAGCGCCTGTCCCGCGGGGGCGAGCAGGCCGCGCAGCAACTGAGTCTCCAGCAGCGCCCTGAGGCCGACGCCCTCGGAGAAGGCCGCGTCGAACGCGGAGCCGGTGCTCTCCAGGGCCGCGAAGCCGAAGCCGAGGGCCGCGCCGAGCACCAGCCCGGCCCGCGTCCCGCTGATGCCCGGCTGCCGGCGCAGCACGAACACCAGCGCCCCCAGCTTGGCCGCCTCCTCGACCAGGCCGACGCCCAGGAGGATCGCGAGGGAGGAGTGCGGCGGATACGGCTCGGCCGACGCGGTGCCGAGCACGCCGAGCGCGCCGCCGGCCAGGAAGCAGCCGAGGACCGCGCTGACGCCCAGGTCGCGGCCGTGCCGCTCGTACGCCCACAGCACGAAGGCGACCGGTGCCAGAAAGCCGCCCAGCAGGATCAGCGTCGGCAGCAGGGCCGCGTCCGACGTCGCGTACATCGCCGCCGCGGTCAGCGCCCACAGGCCGAGACCGCCGCCCAGGCAGCGCTTCCACAGGCCCGCGGCGATGCGGGGGTAGGGCGGCGGGGGCTGCTGCGGGCCGGGGATGCGGGCCCTCGGGGTGCCGGGCGGCGGGGAGTGGGTCACGTGCGTCCCCTCGGGGGCTGCTGGGCGATCTATCCGCACTCTAGGCAGATGTCCCGCTCGTCGCAGTCCAGCACGCGCCGTGGGGTCAGCCGCGGCCGAGCCGGTCGCCCACCAGCGGGTCGAGGTAGCGGATCAGCACGTCCTTGATCTCCTGGACGTAGGCCGTGCGCTCGGCGCCCTCGTGGGCGAGGACGAGTTCCAGGCCGGCCTTGTACACGCCGAGGCAGACGTGGGCCGTGCGCGTGACGTCGGCCGGGCTCGCGCCGGGCATGAGGGAGGAGAGCAGGCCCTCGATCCGGGCGATCAGGGTGGTGTGCAGCTGGTCGTGCGCCTCGGTGATCCCGCCGGGCATGTCGGGGCCGTGCATCAGTGCGAAGAACACCGGGTGCTCGGTGTTGAAGGCGATGAACCGGTCGACCGCGGCGCCGATGGCCTCCTCCAGCGAAGTGGCGGGGTCGACGGGGGCCAGTGCCTCGCCGTAGGTTTCCCGCATCTCGTGGACGAGCCGGCCGCCCAGCTCGATCGCGATCGCCTCCTTGTTCGGGAAGAACTGGTAGAGCGTGCCCGGCGAGACGCCCGCCTCGCGGGCGATGGCGTTCGTGCTCGCGGCGGTGTAGCCGGTGGTGCAGAAGACCCGGGCGGCGGCTTCGAGGAGCTGGGCGATACGGCGTTCGCCGCGGGCCTGGCGGCGGCGCGGCTGCTCCTTCTCCGAGGTGTCGGACACGCGTGATCCCCAGCTCTCCGAAGACGATTGACAAACGCGAGTGGTCGCTCGCATTCTGGAGAAACGCGAGCGATCTCTCGTGTTTGCCAGTTTATGGCAACGACTCATCCGTGCCTCCTGCTGCGCAGGCACGGGTCGTGGTGAAGGGGACACCGCAAGATGACCGAAGTCAACACGCCGGCGCGGACCGGGAAGGGGAGGCCGGAGCCGGCGGGGGAGGCGGAGTCGGCCGTGCCCCGGACCGGCCGCTGGACCCGGTTCGTGACCGCCCGCCCGCGCCTGTCGCTGCTCGTCGCTCTGGTCCTCACCGCACTCGCCGTGCTGGCCGGCAGCGGGGTCGCGGACCGTCTCGGCAGCGGCGGCTGGGAGGACCCGGCCGCCGAGTCGACGTACGCGACCAGGGCGCTGGAACGCGCGTTCCCCGCCTCCCAGCCGAACCTGCTCCTGCTGGTCGACGCGGGCCGTGCCTCGGTCGACGACCCGGCGGTCGCCGCCCGGGCCAGGAGCCTGACCCGCCGGCTGGCGGGGGAGCGGGGCGTCACCGGCGTCGGCTCCTACTGGCAGGCCGACGCCTCGGCGGCACCCGCCCTGCGTGCGAGGGACGGCCACGAGGCGCTGATCGCGGCCCGCATCACCGGCGACGAGAACACCATGGCCAGAACCCTGGACCGCATAGCCCCCCACTACCGGGGCACACACGGCCCGGTCCGGGTCCGGGTCGGCGGCATCGTCGCGGTGCGGCACGAGATGCAGACGATCATCAAGGAGGACCTCACCCGCGCCGAGATGATCGCCCTGCCGATCACGCTGGTGCTGCTCGTGATGATCTTCGGCAGCGCGATCGCGGCCCTGCTGCCGCTGGGCATCGGCTTCGTCGCCATCCTCGGCACGAACGCGGTGCTGCGCGGCCTGACGTCCTTCACCGACGTCTCCGTCTTCGCGCTCAACCTCACCACGGCCCTCGGCCTCGGCCTCGCCATCGACTACTCCCTGTTCATCGTCCGCCGCTACCGCGAGGAACTGTCCACGGGCGCCGAGCCGTTGACCGCAGTCGGCACCACCCTGCGCACGGCGGGGCGCACGGTGCTCTTCTCCGCCCTCACCGTCGCGGTGTCCCTGGCCGCCATGATGGTCTTCCCGCAGTACTTCCTGCGGTCCTTCGCCTACGCCGGCATCGCCGTGGTCCTGCTCGCCGCCGCCGCCGCGCTGATCCTGCTCCCGGCGGCGCTGATCCTGCTCGGCCACCGGGTCAACTCCCTGGACCTGCGCCGCCTGTTCCGCCGTGGCGCCCGGCCGTCCGGCGCCGGGGGGACGGCGTGGACGCGCACCGCGACGGTCGTGATGCGCCGCGCCCCGCTCTTCGCCCTCGGCACCACCGTCCTGCTGGTCGTCCTCGGACTGCCCTTCCTGGGCGTGAAGTTCGGCACCGCGGACGACCGCCAGCTGCCCTCGACAGCCGAGTCCCACGTGGTGCAGCAGCACCTCCGTGAGGGCTTCCCCGGCAGCCCCGGCGGCGGCCTGGAGATTCTCGCCGAGGGCAGGGCGACCGCGGCCCAGTACGCCGCCTACAAGCAGCAGGTGGCCTCGCTGCCCGAGGTGGTCCGCGTCGACGGCCCCGTGGTCGGGAAGGGCGCGGCGTACTTCACCGTCCAGCCGAGGGGCGAGGCGGTGGACGACCCGGCCCAGCAGTTGGTGGGCGAGCTGCGCGACCTGCACGCCCCCTTCGCCACCGAGGTGACCGGCACGGCCGCCGTCCTCGTCGACACCAAGCACGCGATAGCCCAGCGCCTGCCCTGGGCGGCGCTGTTCATCGCCGTGGTCACCCTGCTGCTGGTCTTCCTGCTCACCGGCAGCGTGCTGATACCCCTGCAGGCCGTGGTGCTCAACGCGCTCAGCCTGACGGCGATGTTCGGCGCGGTGGTCTGGGTGTTCCAGGACGGCCACCTGTCCGGGCCGCTCGGCTTCACCAGCTCCGGCTCCATCGAGACCACCCTGCCCGTCCTGATGTTCTGCGTGGCCTTCGGCCTCTCCATGGACTACGGCGTGTTCCTGCTCTCCCGTATGAAGGAGGAGTACGACCGCACGGGCGACCACACCGCCGCGGTGCGCCACGGCCTGCAGCGCACGGGCGGCCTGATCACCGCGGCGGCGGTCATCCTCGCGGTGGTGATGGTCGCCATCGGCACCTCCCGCGTGACCGACACCAAGATGCTGGGCCTCGGCATCGCCCTCGCGGTGCTGATGGACGCGATGGTGGTCCGCAGCCTGCTGGTCCCGGCCATCATGCGGCTCACCGGCAGGGCCACGTGGTGGGCGCCGGCCCCGCTGCGGCGCTTCCACCGGCGGTTCGGTCTCAGCGAGGGCGAGGAGGAGGCGCCCTGAGCGGGCGCGGGGCACCGCGCGACCAGCCCCGAGGGGCCGGGGCCGGCCCCTCGGCCCGGCGGCCTTCCGAGGTCTAGTCTGCGCGGAGGATCTTCGCGGAGGACGTTCGCCAAGATCGTTCGCCAAGGGCGTTCGCGGAGGATTCGGAAAGGAGCGCGCATGCGAGCGGTCGTCTTCGAGCGGTACGGCGTCCCCGCCGAGGTGCGGGAGGTGCCCGACCCGGAGCCCGCGGACCACGGCGTCGTGGTGCGCGTCGAGGCGACCGGGCTGTGCCGCAGCGACTGGCACGGCTGGATGGGACACGACCCGGACATCACGCTGCCGCACGTGCCCGGACACGAACTCGCCGGTGTCGTCGAGGCGGTGGGCGCGCGGGTGACCGGGTGGCGGCCCGGCGACCGGGTCACCGTGCCGTTCGTCTGCGCCTGCGGCACCTGCCCCTCCTGCGCGGCGGGCGACCAGCAGGTGTGCGAACGGCAGACGCAGCCCGGCTTCCACCACTGGGGCTCCTTCGCCGAGTACGTGGCCCTCGGCCACGCCGACGTCAACCTGGTGGCGATCCCGGACGACATGGCGTACGCCACCGCCGCCGCCCTCGGGTGCCGCTTCGCCACCGCCTTCCGCGCGGTGGTGCAGCAGGGCCGGGTGGCGGCGGGGGAGTGGGTCGCGGTGCACGGCTGCGGCGGGGTCGGGCTGTCCGCCGTGATGATCGCGGCGGCGGCCGGTGCCCGGGTGGTCGCCGTCGACGTGTCGGACCGGGCGCTGGACCTGGCCAAGAGGTTCGGCGCGGCCCACACGGTGCACGCGGAGCGGATGCGCGACACGGCGGAGGCCGTCTCCACGCTGACCGGCGGCGGCGCCCACCTCTCGCTGGACGCCCTCGGATCGCCCGTCACCTGCGCCGCGTCGGTCAACTGCCTGCGCCGCCGCGGCCGGCACGTCCAGGTCGGCCTGCTGCCGTCGGCCGACGGCACCACCCCCGTCCCGCTGGCCCGCGCCATCGCGCTGGAACTCGAACTCCTCGGCAGCCACGGCATGGCCGCCCACGCCTACCCCGGCATGCTCCACCTGGTCCGCTCCGGCGTGCTGCGCCCGGATCTCCTGGTGACGTCCACCCTCCCGCTCGACGCGGCCCCGGCGGCCCTCGCGGCGATGGACACGGCGCCGGGGGCCGGGGTCACGGTCATCGAGCCCTGGAGCCGGGCCTGAGACCACGGACGAGTTCGGCCCGGCCCCGCTGATCAGTCCGGCCGGCGGCCGCGGTTGCCGGGCCGGGAGGCGACCCAGGCGCGGACGGTGTCGGCGTACCAGTAGGGCTTTCCGCGCTCCACGTGGTCGGGCGCGGGCAGCAGCCCGTGCTTGCGGTACGACCGCACGGTGTCCGGCTGCACCTTGATGTGCGCCGCGATCTCCTTGTAGGACCAGAGCCTTCGGTCGGTCATGAGTTGCACCTCCCTGCGCGCGCCGCAGCGGCGGCCGGGGGCGGCCGTCGGGGGAGCCGGGCGCTGCGCTGGCGATCACCAGCCTGTGCCCGGTGAACGACGCAGAGTGACGGATGGACAACGCCTGTCGAGCGGATGTGACCGAGCGCCCGCGTACACGCGACATGTGTGACACGCGAGAGGTGTTTGTGACACGACGGCAGCAAAGCGCACGCCGGCTCGGCGCGCGGCGGGCGGTCGCTCCTCCACGGCGCCGTCGTGCGCCCCGGCCCGGTCTCCCCGCGGGGCGCCGCACGCTCGACCCGCCCCCAGCGGACGCCCCCACACCCACCTCCCACCCGAGGCCAGGCACCCACGCCCTCCAGCGGAGCGTAACTCGTCCGAATGTCTGGACAAAACATTGACAGGGCTCCGCGGGCAGGACTACAAAGCCGGGGAGAGCCGTGACGAAGGGAAGCCGATGGCGTACGACCTGATCACCATGGGGCGGATCGGAGTGGATCTTTACCCGCTGCAGACCGGCGTTCCGCTCGCCCAGGTGTCGTCCTTCGGCAAGTTCCTCGGCGGGTCGGCGACGAACGTGGCGGTCGCGGCGGCCCGCCTCGGCCGCACCACCGCCGTGATCACCCGCACCGGCGACGACCCGTTCGGCGCCTATCTGCACGAGGCGCTGCGCGAATTCGGCGTCGACGACCGCTGGGTCACCCCCGTGCCCGGGCTGCCGACCCCCGTCACCTTCTGCGAGGTCTTCCCGCCCGACGACTTCCCGCTGTACTTCTACCGGCAGCCCAAGGCGCCCGACCTGGAGATCGACGCCCACGACCTGGACCTGGACGCCGTCCGCGAGGCCCGGATCTTCTGGGTCACCGGCACCGGCCTGAGCGAGGAGCCCAGCCGCACGGCGACCCTCACGGCCCTCGCCCACCGCGCCAGGTCCGGCATCACGGTCTTCGACCTCGACTGGCGCCCCATGTTCTGGACCCACCCCGACGAGGCCCGCCCCTTCTACGCCGAGGCCCTGCGCCACGCCACCGTGGCCGTCGGCAACCTGGACGAGGTGGAGGTCGCCACCGGGGTGCGCGAGCCGCACGCCGCCGCCCGGGCGCTGCTGGACGCCGGGGTCGAGATCGCCGTGGTGAAGCAGGGGCCCAAGGGCGTCCTGGCGGTCGGCCGTGGCGGCGAGTCCGCCGAGGTCCCGCCGCTGCCCGTCACCGTCCTCAACGGGCTAGGCGCCGGGGACGCGTTCGGCGGCTCGCTCTGCCACGGCCTGCTCGCCGGCTGGGACCTGGAGACGATCATGCGGCACGCCAACGCGGCCGGCGCCATCGTCGCCTCCCGCCTGGAGTGCTCCTCCGCGATGCCCACCCCGGACGAGGTGGCCGCCGCGCTCGACGCCGGAGCGGTGCTGTGAGGGCCGGGCGCGTGGCGGGCACGCAGCACGAGGGCGGGGCCGGCGGCAGGCTGCCGCGCGTGGACGTCGCCGAACTGGTCCGCATCCGCACCCACCACCCCGAGGCGATCGCCGAGGCCGCCGCGCGCCGGGCCCGCAGGCCGCTGCTGAACGAGGACGGCCGGCTGATGATCGTCGCGGCCGACCACCCCGCCCGGGGCGCCCTGGGCGTCGGCGACCGCAAGCTCGCCATGGCCAACCGCGCCGAGCTGCTCGAACGGCTGTGCCTCGCGCTGTCCAGGCCGGGCGTCGACGGCGTCCTCGCCACTGCCGACATCCTCGACGACCTGCTCCTGCTCGGCGCCCTCGACCACAAGGTGGTCATGGGCTCGATGAACCGCGGCGGCCTGCAGGGCGCCCGCTTCGAACTGGACGACCGCTTCACCGGCCACCGGCCCGAGGACATCCAGCGCCTCGGCTTCGACGCGGGCAAGCTGCTGCTGCGCATCGACTACGACGACCCCGGCTCCCTGACGACCCTGGAGTCCACCGCCCGCGTCATCGACGCCATGGCGGAGCGCAGGCTGCCGGTGTTCGTGGAGCCGTTCATCAGCCGCCGCGGCCCCGACGGACGGCTGCGCAACGACCTGAGCGCGGACGCGGTCACCCGGTCCATCGCCATCGCCTCGGGCCTCGGCGGCAGTTCCGCCTACACCTGGCTGAAGGTGCCGGTCACCGAGAACCCCGACGACATGGCCGCGGTCATGGGGACCTCCACCCTGCCCGCCGTGCTGCTCGGCGGCGACATCGGAGACTCGCCCGAGGACCAGGTCGCCGCCTACGAGAAGTGGCGCGGCGCGCTCCAACTCCCGACCGTGCGCGGCCTGGTCGTCGGCCGCTCGCTGCTGTACCCGGCGGACGGCGACGTGGCCGCCGCCGTGGACACCGCCGTAGGACTGCTGTGAGGCCCGCATGACCAGCACCGACCTGCACCTGCCCAGGGGCGCCACCGCGAACGCCCCGTACACCGTCGACATCGACCCCAAGCTGGCCGGCTGGACGCACAGCAGCCTGCGGGTGGTCGAGTTGACGCCGGGCGACACACATACGTTCGTCACCGGCGACAGCGAGTGGATCGTGCTTCCGCTGGAAGGCGGAAGTACCGTACGGATAAAGACCGCGTCGTCCGAGGAGGTCGCGTTCCAACTCCTGGGCAGGAAGAGCGTGTTCGCGTCGGCCTCGGACTTCGCGTACGCACCCCGGGACGCCCGGGTCCAGATCGCCTCCGGCGCGGGAGGCCGCTTCGCCCTGGCAGGAGCGAAGTGCGAGCGACGACTCCCCGCCCGCTACGGCCCCGCGCCGGAGGTCCCCGTCGAGCAGCGCGGCAGCGGCTCGTGCGCCCGCCAGGTGCGCAACTTCGCCGCCGCCGACTCGTTCGAGTGCGACAAGCTGATCGCCGTCGAGGTGATCACCCCCGGCGGCAACTGGTCCTCGTACCCGCCGCACAAGCACGACGAGCACCGGCCGGGCGAGGAGTCCGAGCTGGAGGAGATCTACTACTTCGAGATCGACGGCCCGAACGCTCTGGGTTATCAGCGCGTATTCCCCTCGCGTGAGGGCGGCGCCGACGTCCTCGCCGAGGTCCGCTCCGGCGACGCCGTCCTCGTCCCCGACGGCTGGCACGGCCCGTCCATCGCCCAGCCCGGGCATGACATGTACTACCTGAACGTCATGGCGGGCCCGGGGGAGACCCGGGAGTGGCGGATCTGCTTCCACCCGGACCACACGGAGGGCTACCGATGACGACCCGGCTGACCGTCGCGCAAGCGTTGGTTCGTTTCCTTGCCGCCCAGTACGCCGAACGCGACGGCGAGCGGCACCGGCTGATCGGCGCCACCTGGGGCATCTTCGGCCACGGCAACGTCGCCGGGCTCGGCCAGGCACTGGTCGAGTACGCCGACGTCATGCCGTACCACCAGGGCCGCAACGAGCAGTCCATGGTCCATGCGGCGGTCGGCTACGCCCGCCAGTCGAACCGCCTGTCCGCGCACGCGGTGACCACCTCGATCGGCCCCGGCGCGACGAACCTCGTCACCGGCGCCGCCCTCGCCACCATCAACCACCTGCCGGTGCTGCTCCTGCCCGGCGACGTCTTCGCCACCCGGCCCGCCGACCCGGTCCTGCAGCAGCTGGAGGTGCCGTACGCGGGCGACGTGTCGGTCAACGACACGCTGCGCCCGGTGTCGAGGTACTTCGACCGGATCACCCGCCCCGAGCAGCTGATCCCGAGCGCGCTGCAGGCCATGCGGGTGCTCACCGACCCGGTGCAGACCGGCGCGGTCACGCTCGCCCTGCCGCAGGACGTGCAGGCGGAGGCGTACGAGTGGCCGGAGGAGTTCTTCGCCGAGCGGGTGTGGACCGTACGGCGGCCGGGCGCGGACCCGACCGAGCTGGCCGAGGCGGTGCAGGCGATCCGCGCCGCGCGGCGCCCGCTGGTCATCGCGGGCGGCGGGGTCCACCACAGCCGGGCGGAGTCGGCGCTCGCGGAGTTCGCGTCGGGCACCGGCATCCCGGTCGCCTCCACCCAGGCCGGCAAGGGCTCCCTGCGCCACGACCACCCGCAGGACGTCGGCGGGGTCGGCCACACCGGCACCGCGACCGCCGACGAGCTGGCCCGCACCGCGGACCTGGTCATAGGCGTGGGCACCCGGTACACGGACTTCACCACCGCCTCCGGCACGCTCTTCGAGCGGCCGGGCGTCCGCTTCCTGAACCTCAACATCGCGCCGTACGACGGCCACAAGCTGGCCGCGCTGCCGCTGATCGCGGACGCCCGCAGCGGCCTGGGCGAGCTGACCGAGGCGCTGGCGATGCACGGGTACCGGGTGGCCGACTCGTACGTCACCGAGTACACCGAGGACAAGGAGCGCTGGGAGCAGCGCGTCGACGCCTGCTTCGAGGCCGACGAGCCGGACGTGCGGCCGACCCAGCCCCAGGTCATCGGCGCGCTGGACGCCCTGGTCGACGAGTCGGACATCATTGTCAACGCGGCCGGCTCGCTCCCCGGCGACCTGCACAAGCTGTGGCGGGCCCGGTCGCGGGACCAGTACCACCTGGAGTACGGCTACTCGTGCATGGGCTACGAGATCCCGGCCGCCATCGGCGTGAAGCTCGCCGCGCCCGAGCGGAACGTGTGGGCGCTGGTCGGCGACGGCACGTATCTGATGATGCCGACGGAGATCGTGACCGCCGTGC
The DNA here is from genome assembly GCF_047340315.1 of Streptomyces sp. AF1A. Classification (NCBI taxonomy): domain Bacteria; kingdom Bacillati; phylum Actinomycetota; class Actinomycetes; order Kitasatosporales; family Streptomycetaceae; genus Streptomyces; species Streptomyces sp. AF1A. The sequence continues at coordinate 15,692 of NZ_JBLEBI010000064.1, read as the reverse complement.
AGGAGGGCGTCGCGATCAAGATCCTGCTGGTGCAGAACCACGGGTACGCGTCCATCGGCGGTCTGTCGGAGTCGGTGGGCGGCGAGCGGTTCGGCACCGCCTACCGCTACCCCGCCGAGGACGGCACGTTCACCGGCGCCCCGCTGCCCGTGGACCTCGCCGCCAACGCGGCCAGCCTCGGCATGCGGGTGCTGCGCGCGAAGACCGTACGGGACCTGCGCGCGGCGCTCGCCGAGGCGCGGGCCGCCGACACTCCCACATGTGTCTACGTGGAGACCGAAACGTCCGACACTGTGTCGGGCGCGCCTCCGGCGCAGGCCTGGTGGGATGTTCCTGTGGCCGAGACCGCGACCCGACCGTCGGCGGTCAAGGCACGTGAGCTGTACGACCGGCACGTCTCGACCCGACGCCGCCATCTGCACTAAGGAGTCTCTGGGCATGACGAAGATCGTCAACCACTGGATCGGCGGGAAGACCGTCGAAGGCGCGTCGGGCACGTACGGGCCGGTCACCGACCCGGCGACCGGCGCGGTCACCACCAAGGTCGCCTTCGCCACGGTCGACGAGGTGGACGCGGCCGTCGCGGCCGCCAAGGACGCCTTCACCACCTGGGGCCAGACGTCACTGGCCCAGCGCACGTCGATCCTCTTCAAGTTCCGCGCGCTGCTCGACGCCCACCGCGACGAGATCGCCGAGCTGATCACCGCCGAGCACGGCAAGGTGCACTCCGACGCGCTCGGCGAGGTCGCCCGCGGCCTGGAGATCGTGGACCTGGCCTGCGGCATCAGCGTCCAGCTCAAGGGCGAGCTGTCCACGCAGGTGGCCACCCGCGTCGACGTGGCCTCGATCCGCCAGCCGCTGGGTGTCGTCGCCGGCATCACGCCGTTCAACTTCCCGGCGATGGTCCCGATGTGGATGTTCCCGATCGCCATCGCGTGCGGCAACACCTTCGTGCTCAAGCCGAGCGAGAAGGACCCCTCGGCGTCCGTCAGGCTCGCCGAGCTGCTGGCCGAGGCCGGTCTGCCGGACGGCGTCTTCAACGTCGTGCACGGCGACAAGGTGGCCGTCGACCGCCTGCTGGAGCACCCGGACGTCAAGGCCGTGTCCTTCGTCGGCTCCACCCCGATCGCCCGGTACATCCACACCACGGCCTCCGCCCACGGCAAGCGCGTCCAGGCCCTCGGCGGCGCCAAGAACCACATGCTGGTCCTTCCGGACGCCGACCTGGACGCCGCGGCCGACGCCGCGGTGAGCGCGGCCTACGGCTCGGCGGGCGAGCGGTGCATGGCCATCTCGGCCGTCGTCGCCGTCGGCGCGATCGGCGACACGCTGGTGGAGAAGATCCGCGAGCGCGCCGAGAAGATCAAGATCGGTCCGGGCAGCGACCCGGCGTCCGAGATGGGCCCGCTGATCACCAGGGCGCACCGCGACAAGGTGGCGTCGTACGTCTCCGGTGCCGCCGCCGAGGGCGCCGAGGTGGTGCTCGACGGCACCGGCTACACCGTCGAGGGCTTCGAGGACGGCCACTGGATCGGCATCTCGCTCCTGGACAGGGTGCCGACCAGCGCCAAGGCCTACCAGGACGAGATCTTCGGCCCGGTGCTGTGCGTGCTGCGCGTCGACACCTACGAGGAGGGCGTGGCCCTCATCAATGCCTCGCCGTTCGGCAACGGCACCGCGATCTTCACCCGGGACGGCGGAGCCGCCCGCCGCTTCCAGCTGGAGATCGAGGCGGGCATGGTCGGCGTGAACGTCCCGATCCCGGTCCCCGTCGGCTACCACTCCTTCGGCGGCTGGAAGGACTCCCTCTTCGGCGACCACCACATCTACGGCAACGACGGCACCCACTTCTACACCCGCGGCAAGGTCGTCACCTCCCGCTGGCCCGACCCGGCCGACGCCCCGGCGGGCGTGGACCTGGGGTTCCCGCGCAACCACTGACCGTGACCTGAGGCTGGTGGCACGCCTCCGTCAGGCCGTCCGAATTCCGGACGGCCTGACTTTTTTTGCCGCCTCGGCTGCGGTTCCCGTTCATGCGGAGGAAACGGGTGATCAAGGCGCGGAGCGCTGGTGACCTTCGAAAGCAAGGTCAGATCGCGCAGAAGCTTGATGGAAACGCCAATAGGGCTCCGTCGCCTGGGAATGCGATGTGACCTGCGGCTCACCGAAAGTGCGGATTCCGAAGGTAAACGGCCATTGACGTGATGGTTTTCGTCGGGGTTCCCTAAGCACCGCCGGGAGCGGACGAGACGAACGTACGACGAGCCGCCGGAGGCGATAGCGCTCCCGACCCCCACCCTCAGTCGCACGAGTCGATCGGATTCCGCTGCATGACCGACACGCTCCGCCCTGCCGGGACCGCCCTCGCACAGGCCTCGGACAGCCCTCAGAAGCTCAAACGCTCCATCGGAGTGGTCGGTGGCACCCTGCTCACCCTGTCGTGCGTCACCCCCGCGTCCACGCTCTTCGTGATCGTGCCCGACCTGTTCTCCAGCCTGGGCACGGCGACGGCGCTGTGCATCGCCATCGGCGCGCTGCTCTGCATCCCCGTCGCCTTCTGCTACTCCGAGCTGGGCACCCTCATCCCCAGCGCGGGCGGCGAGTACGCCATGGTCTCCACCCTGGCCGGGCGGCTCGCCGGCTGGCTGGCGTTCGTGATGTCGCTCCTCGTCGTGATGATCGTCCCTCCGGTCATCGCGATGGGCACCGCCGACTATCTGGCCCCGGTCGTCCATCTGGACCCGTCCTGGACGGGCGCCGGCGTGATGATCGCGGCCACCCTCGCCGGCCTGCTGGACCTGCGCGCCAACGCCTGGATCACCGGCATCTTCCTGGTCCTGGAGGTCGTCGCGGCCGGTGTCGTCGCCCTCCTCGGCTTCACCCACGCCCACCGCGGCGTGAGCAGCCTCGGCTCCTTCCAGCTGGCCGGCGCCCACGCGCACGTGGACCCCGTCACGGGCATGATGGTCCTCTCGGGGCTCGCCATCGCCCTGTTCGCCACCCAGGGCTTCTCCACCGCCGTCTACCTCTCCGAGGAGCTGGAGAACCCGCGCCGCAACGTCGCCCGCACCGTCCTCGCGACCCTCGCCATCTCCAGCGTGGTCATCCTGGTGCCGGTCGTGGCGATCACCCTGGGCGCCGGCGACCTGAAGGCCCTGACCGGCGGCGACCTCTCCAGCATGGTCATCGCGTGGAGCAACTCGGCGGTCGGCACCTTCGTCAGCCTGTGCGTCGCCCTCGCGATCATCAACGCGGGCATCGTCATGGTCATCCAGAACTCCCGCGTCCTGTTCGCCTCCGCCCGCGACAAGGCCTGGCCCGCGCCGGTCAACAACGCCCTCGCCAAGCTCGGCCGGTTCGGCTCCCCGTGGGTGGCCACCCTCGTCGTCGGCGTCCCCGGTGCCTTCCTCTGCTTCGTCAACCTGGACACCCTCTACGGCGTCACCGGCGTCGCCGTCACCGGCCTCTACCTGCTGGTCGCGATTGCCTCGCTGCTCGCCCGGCGCGGCTCGCACGGCACCAGGAAGGCGTGGCGGATGCCGCTGTGGCCGGTCATGCCGGTCCTGCTGGTCGCCGTCCTCGTCTACATCCTCGTGGAGCAGGACGTCTCGTACCTGCTGTGGACCGGTGGCATCACCGCGGTCGCCACCCTCTACTGGGCCCTGTACCTGCGCCCGCGCCAGGCGACCCGCTGGCTGGTGTCCATCCCGGAGGACGAGCAGGGCTGAGCCTTCCGCTCAGGTGAAGTCCCACGACACCACCGTGCACGTCCCGTCGCCCTTGCCGCCCGCACTGCGATACGCGGCAAGGGCGACGTCGTTGCCGGCGTCGACGCCGACCCACATGCCGTGGCAGCCGCGCTCCCGGGCCGGCGCGGCCAGCCGCTCCACCAGCGCCCGCCCGATGCCCCTGCGCCGGAACGGCTCCGCCACGGCCGGCTCGTACAGGAACATCTCGGTGCCCTTGTCGGGGTGCACGGTCTCGACGCCGCTGACGAAGCCGGCCACGGCCCCGTCGGCGTACGCCGGCAGCAGATGGTGTCCCTCGGCGGTGAGGAAACGCTCCGCCCACTCGGGACGCACCGGATTGTCGAACAGGTGCTCGACAGCGGCGACTTCGGCGGGAGTCGTGGCCCGGCGGATCTCCATGACCTCTGGGACCTCTGGTACCACGCACGGAGTACGCCGCGGCAGGCCCGTACTCCCGCAGAAGGGGCCGTGGTTCAGACCAGGGGCCCCGGCGGATGTCGGCGGTGGCCCGTACCGTGGAGACATGGATCTTCACCGGGCCCCGGAGGGGTGCGCATGAGGCGGGGTGCGTCCCGGTTGCGGGGGCTGCTCAAGGGACCGCGCCGGCTGATGGCCGCCGCGGCCGCCGTCGTGGTGCTCGCCGGCGCCGGCACCTGGACGGCCGCCGCCCTGGGGGAGACGCCCCCGGTGCACCGCACCGACCGGATGATGACCATGGCCGACGGCGTGCGCCTGGACACCTCCTACTTCACCTCCGCCGCCCCCGGCCGCCGCCCCGCCGTCCTGCTCGCCCACGGCTTCGGCGGCAGCAAGGACGACCTGCGGCAGCAGGCCGAGGACCTCGCCCGGGACGGGTACGCGGTGTTGACCTGGTCCGCCCGCGGCTTCGGCAGGTCCACCGGGCGGATCGGCCTCAACGACCCGAAGTTCGAGGTCGCCGACGTCTCCCGGCTCATCGACTGGCTGGCCGGGCAGCCCCAGGTGCGGCTCGACAGGCCCGGCGACCCGCGCGTCGGCATCGCCGGCGGCTCCTACGGCGGCGCGATCTCCCTGCTCGCCGCGGGCTACGACCACCGGGTGGACGCCATCGCCCCGGCCGTCACCTACTGGAACCTCGCGGACGCCCTGTTCCCGGGCGGCGTGTTCAAGAAGCTGTGGACCGGCATCTTCTTCAACACGGGCGGCGGCTGCTCCCGCTTCGAACCGCAGCTGTGCCGGATGTACGACCGGGTCGCCCAGTCCGGCACCCCGGACGCGGCCGCCCGGGCACTGCTGGAGGAGCGCTCGCCGTCCGCCGTCGGCGCCCGCGTCAAGGTGCCCACCCTGCTGCTGCAGGGCCAGACCGACTCGCTGTTCCCCCTGAGCCAGTCCGACGCGGCGGAGCGGACGATCCGCGCCAACGGCGCCCCGGTCGACGTCGACTGGATCGCGGGCGGACACGACGGCGGCGACATGGAGACCAGCCGCGTCCAGGCACGCGTGCGTGCGTGGTTCGACCGGTACCTGAAGGGCGACAAGGGCGCCGACACCGGCCCGGCCTTCCGGATCACCCGCACCGGAGGTGTCAACTCCACCGACGGCACCGCCCAGTTGCGCGGCGCGAGCGCCGACGCCTACCCCGGGCTGGAGGCCCACCGGCGCGCTGTCGCCCTGACCGGCGGCGAACAGCGCATCACCAACCCGGCCGGCGCCAGCCCGCCCGCCGTCTCCGCGCTGCCCGGCCTCGGCGGCTCCGGCGGCCTCACCCAGCTGTCCGCGCTCGGCGTCGGCGTCTCCCTCGACTTCCCCGGCCAGTACGCGCGGTTCGACTCGGCACCGCTGACCCGCGGGCTGCAGATCACCGGCGCCCCGACCGCCCGGATCCACATCACCTCCACCAGCGACGACGCGGTCCTCTTCGGCAAGGTCTACGACGTCGGCCCCGACGGCACCCGGCAGGTGCTGCCCTCCCAGCTGGTCGCCCCGCTCCGGGTGACCGGCGCCAAGGCGGGCAAGGACGTCACGGTGACCCTCCCGGCGATCGACCACGCGGTGCAGAAGGGCCACCGGCTTCGCCTGGTCCTCGCCTCCACCGACCTCGGCTACGCCTCTCCGGCCGCCCCGGCGACCTACACGGTCTCCCTGAAGGGAGACCTCCGCGTGCCGACGGCACCCGCCGTCACCACCGCCGCGGCGCCCGTGTCCGCCTGGGTGTGGTGGCTGCCCCTGGCCGGCGCCGCGGCCGCCCTCGCCCTGCTGCTGACCGGCCGCCGCCGGGCGACCGCCCCGGCCCCCGACCCGGAGCGGGCCGACGTCCCGCTCGTCATCAGGGACCTGAGCAAGCGGTACGCCGGGTCCACCGACCGGTACGCGGTGCGCGAGCTGTCCTTCCGGGTCGACAAGGGCCAGGTGCTCGGCCTGCTCGGCCCCAACGGCGCGGGCAAGACCACCACGTTGCGCATGCTGATGGGCCTGATCACCCCGGACGACGGGGAGATCCGCGTCTTCGGCCACGCGATCCGGCCCGGCGCCCCGGTGCTGTCCCGGGTCGGCGCGTTCGTGGAGGGCGCCGGCTTCCTGCCGCACCTGTCCGGCCGCGCGAACCTGGAGCTGTACTGGCAGGCCACCGGCCGCCCGCCGGAGGACGCCCACCTGGACGAGGCGCTGGAGATCGCCGGCCTCGGCGACGCGCTCGCCCGTGCGGTGCGCACGTACTCCCAGGGCATGCGCCAGCGCCTCGCCATCGCCCAGGCCATGCTCGGCCTGCCCGACCTGCTCATCCTGGACGAGCCCACCAACGGCCTCGACCCGCCCCAGATCCGCGAGATGCGCGAGGTGATGATCCGCTACGCGGCCGGCGGCCGCACGGTGATCGTCTCCAGCCATCTCCTCGCCGAGGTCGAGCAGTCCTGCACGCACCTGGTGGTGATGGACCGCGGCCGGCTCGTGCAGGCCGGACCCGTCCGGGAGATCGTGGGCTTTGGGGACACCCTGCTCGTGGGCACCGCCACCCCCGTGGAGGAGCCGGTGGTGGAGAAGGTGGCCGCACTGGACGCCGTCGCCTCCGCCGCCCGCACCGACGACGGACTGCTCGTCCGCCTCGAACCGGGCGGTACGGCCGAGGAACTGGTCGCGGAGCTGGTCCGGCTGGAGGTGCCCGTCGCCTCGGTCGGCCCGCACCGCCGCCTGGAGGACGCCTTCCTCACCCTGATCGGAGGTTCCGCATGAGCACGCTCACCGAGACCGCCCCCGGCTACCGGACCCGGCGCACCCTGCCGCTGCGGGTCGAGCTGGTCCGTCAGCTCAGGCGGCGCCGCACGATGATCATGGGTGCGATCCTGGGCGCGCTGCCGTTCGTCCTGGTGATCGCCTTCGCCGTCGGCGGCAGCCCGTCCGGGCGCAACGGCCAGGTCACCCTGATGGACACGGCGACCGCGTCGGGGGCCAACTTCGCCGCGCTGAACCTGTTCGTCTCGGCGGGCTTCCTGCTGGTCATCCCGGTGGCACTGTTCTGCGGGGACACGGTGGCCTCGGAGGCGAGCTGGTCCTCCCTGCGGTACCTGCTCGCCGCGCCCGTGCCCCGGGCCCGGCTGCTGTGGTCCAAGCTGACCGTGGCGCTCGCGCTGAGCCTGGCCGCGATGATCCTGCTCCCGGTGGTCGCCCTCGCCGTCGGTACCGCGGCCTACGGCTGGGGACCGCTGCAGATACCGACGGGCGGCGCGCTGGACACGGGGACGGCGGTGCAGCGCCTGGCGGTGACCGTGGCGTACGTCTTCGTGTCCCAACTGGTCACCGCCGGCCTCGCGTTCTGGCTGTCGACCAAGACGGACGCCCCGCTCGGCGCCGTCGGCGGCGCGGTCGGGCTGACCATCGTGGGCAACGTCCTGGACGCCGTCACCGCCCTCGGCCACTGGCGCGACTTCCTGCCCGCCCACTGGCAGTTCGCCTGGGCCGACGCCGTCCAGCCGCACCCCGAGTGGTCCGGCATGATCCAGGGGACCGCGCTGTCCGTCACCTACGCCCTCGTCCTGTTCGCCCTGGCCTTCAGGGGATTCGCCCGCAAGGACATCGTCTCGTAGGGCCCCGGGGAGGCCGCGAGAAGATCCGGCACACCCCATTGACCTTTCCTTACTTACGAGTAAGTTGACCCACCGGTAAGGACCTGCAGCAGCGAGCCGCGACCGGGAGCCGCCATGGGCGTACGCAGGGATCTGAAACGGGCACGGCAGCGGACCGACCTGGCGGCCCGGGCCTCGGTGGAGATCGTCAGGGACGCCGACGGCACCGTGCGGGAGGTGCGCGCGGCGCCCCTCGCGCCGCCGCTGCCCGAGGGCTCGATGGCCGACCTGCCGTTCACCCACGCGGCCGAGACCCCGGGCGCGGTGCTGCTGCGCCGGAGCGAGGGGACGGGCCTGCGCCCGGTGACGGCCGCCGCCTTCGCCGCCGAAGTGGCCGCCGTCGCCAAGGGGCTGATCGCCGCCGGGCTGGAGCCGGGCGGCCGGGTCGCGCTGATGTCCCGCACCCGCTACGAGTGGACGGTCCTGGACTTCGCGATCTGGGCGGCCGGCGGACAGTCCGTGCCGGTGTACCCCACCTCCTCCGCCGAGCAGGTGGAGTGGATCGTCCGGGACTCCGGCGCCCGGTTCGCCGTCACCGAGACCGCCGAGCACACGGCCACCGTCACCACCGCGACCGCCGGGCACCCCCGGCGCCCGCGCCTGTGGCAGCTGGATGCGGGCGCCCTCGACGACCTGACCGCCCTCGGCCGGGACGTGACCGACGGTGAACTGGTCAAGCGGCGCGAGGCGTTGACGCCCGGCACCATCGCCACCGTCTGCTACACCTCCGGGACCACGGGCCGGCCCAAGGGCTGCGTCCTCACCCACGCCAATCTGCACGCCGAGGCGGCCAACACCGTCGAGCTGCTGCACCCGGTCTTCCAGGCCGTCACCGGCCAGACCGCCTCCACCCTGCTGTTCCTGCCGCTCGCCCACATCCTCGGCCGCACCCTCCAGCTCGCCTGCCTCATGGCCCGTATCGAGCTCGGCCACTTCCCGAGCGTCAAGCCCGAGGAACTGCGCCCCGCGCTCAAGCAGTTCCGGCCCACCTTCCTCGTCGGGGTGCCGTACCTCTTCGAGAAGATCCACGACACCGGGCGCGCCACCGCCGAGAAGATCGGCCGGGCCGCCTCCTTCGACCGGGCCGAGCGGGTCGCCGTCCGTTTCGGCGAGGCGTACCTGCGCAGGTTCCTCGGCACCGGCAAGGGCCCGGGGCCCGGCCTGTACGCCGCCTGGGCCCTGTACGACCTGCTGGTCTACCGCCGCATCCGCAAGGAGCTGGGCGGCCGGATGCGGTACGCCATCAGCGGCGGCTCTCCGCTGGACCGCAACCTGAACCTGTTCTTCCAGGCGGCCGGGATCGTCGTCTACGAGGGCTACGGGCTGACCGAGACCACCGCGGCCGCCACCATCGTGCCCCCGCTCGGCCCCCGCCCCGGCACGGTCGGCCTGCCCGTCCCGGGCGTGTCCGTGCGCCTCGCCGACGACGGCGAGGTGCTGATCAGGGGCGGGGTGGTCTTCGGGTCGTACTGGAACAACGAGCGGGCCACCGGCGAGGTGCTGCAAGGCGGCTGGTTCGCCACCGGCGACCTCGGGTCCCTCGACGAGGACGGCTATCTCACCATCACCGGCCGCAAGAAGGACATCCTCGTCACCTCCGGCGGCAAGAACGTCTCGCCGGCCGTCCTGGAGGACCGGCTGCGCAGCCGCCCGCCCGTCGGGCAGTGCCTGGTCGTCGGCGACAACCGGCCGTTCGTCGCCGCGCTGATCACCCTCGACCCGGAGGCGGTCGCGCACTGGCTGGCGGTGCGCAAGCTGCCTGCGGACACCCCGGCGGCCGAGCTGGTCCGCGACGAACGTCTGCGCGCGCAGGTGCAGAAGGCGGTCGACTACGCCAACGAGGCCGTCTCGCGCGCCGAGTCGATCCGCGCCTTCGCTCTGGTGGAGGGGGAGTTCACGGAGGACAACGGGCTGCTCACCCCCTCCCTGAAGGTGAAGCGGCATGCGGTGACGGCCGCCTACGCGGAGCAGATCGAGGCGCTCTACCGCACGTGAGCCCGGTGCCCCACCCGAAGCGGGCGGGGCGCTCACCCGGGTGGACACGCACAGCGGCGGGTCACCGGTGGACCGGTGACCCGCCGCGGCGGAGGGGCTGCTCAGCTGCCGAGTGCGTCCACGCGCGACAGGGCGGTGACGTCGTCCAGGAGGTGCGAGAGCGGCTCGTCGCCCTTGGCCTGGGTGGAGTTCTCGGTGCACTCCTGGGTCTGCGGCGAGGACAGGACCGGGAGGTCCTGCACGCCGACGCTGGCGGGCGTGAGGGCCGACTGGGTGTTGACCTTCGTCGGCAGGCCGACGCAGGGCTTGTTCAGCGAGCCCTGGACCAGCGACAGCTGCGGGCTCATGTCGCCGAGCGTGGCCGAGTTGCCGAAGGAGGACGTGGTGGCGTTGCCGCTGAGCGCGGTGGTGCCCTGATCGTTGCCGATGGCGAGGGCCTGGGGAGCCGCCACACCGGCAAGGCCGGCAACGGAGACTGCGACAGCCGCGGTTGCCCACAGCTTCTTCATGTTCGATTCCCTTTCGAAAAGGCGGACTCCGGGGAGGAGCTGCGTGATCTGCAACAGCCGACCACCCACCGGGGTTGCGGCGTTTGCCTCATTCGGACGAGTGCGGTCAGATGAGTCCATACACGTCCATAAACGCCCCCGTGTGATGTCGGAGTGACGGGTGGGCGGGGAACGGCGACGGGCCACCGAGGGGTTCGGCGGCCCGCAGGGACCCGTCGGGGCCGGTCGGACTCAGCTCCTCGATGCCGTGATGCGCGACAGGGCGGAGACGTTGTCCAGGAGGTGCGAGAGCGGCTCGTCGCCCTTGGCCTGGGTGGAGTTCTCGGTGCACTGCTGGGTCTGCGGCGAGGACAGGACCGGGAGGTCCTGCACGCCGAGGGGAAGCGCACTGGCCACCGACTGCGTGCTGAGCTTCGTGGGCAGCGCGATGCAGGGCTTGTTGAACGAGCCCTGGATGAGCGCCATCTGCGGGCTCATGGTGCCGAACGTGGCCGAGTTGCCGAACGACTGCGAGGCGTCGTTGCCGGCGAAGGACGTCGTGCCGGTGTCGTTGCCGATGGCCAGGGCCGGCGAGGCGGCGGCGGCAGACGCACCGACGACGGAGGCGGCGACCGCGGCAGAAGCCAGAACCTTCTTGATCACTTGCGCATTCCCTTCAGGAGGAACCCCGTCCACCGGAGCGACCTGGTTCAACCGCCCATCGCATCCATGGGTTGCACCGGTTCACTCCGATGGCCCACAAGGGGCGTGGCTTCGCGTTCCGGGCGCCGTTTACCGGAGTTCCACGTAGGTCGCGCTGCCGAACGATGCGATCGAGTGATGTGTCGCAACCAAACCGTGCGGGGCGGGTTGATGCGGGACAGGAACGTGCGTCATGACGAGAAGTCAGGAAAGGAAAGCGAAATGCTGAGGAAGGCAATGGCCACGGCGGCGGTCGTGGCGTCGTTCGTCGGAGTGTCGGCGGCGGCAGCCCCCCAGGCGCTCGCCATCGGCAACGACCAGGGCACCGCGTCGCTCGCCGGCAACGGGGCTCAGGAGGAGTTCGGCAACCAGGTGACCCGCGGCGACCTGAGCCCGCAGGCCACCCTGGCGCAGAGCTCGCTCAACAAGCTCTGCGTCGGCCTGCCGGCCAAGTCGAACGCCCAGTCCCTCGCCGCCGGCGCCCACGGCGGTCTCCAGGGCATCCCGGTGCTGTCCTCGCCGCAGACCCAGCAGTGCACCGAGAACTCCACCCAGGCCAAGGGCGACGAGCCGCTCTCGCACCTCCTGGACAACGTCTCCGCCCTGTCCGGCACGGGCGCGGTGGGCAGCTGACTCTTCATCAAAAACCGCTCGGAGCCGTGCGGGTGTGCCGCGCCGTCACCCGGGCGGTTTTTCGTTGTCACTTTCCGAGTGATGATTCACTGCTTGTCCGCCAATCTGTCAATTCACCGGGGGCGTTCGAGTGAATTGCACCCCGGCGTGCGTTCCAGGGTCTCTCGCGCTGTCTATCCCTCGTTACGACTGCCGGTCATTGCGCGAGCCGTTCAAGCTGTGCTCGCCCGGCTTCGGCCGTCATAGGGGCATGACCGCAGAGAGAGGGAAACTCATGAAGAAGAGCGCTGCTGTTCTCGCCGGCGCCATCCTGGCCCTGGGCGGGGCCGCTCCCGCCTTCGCCGACACGGGTGCCGGTGCCACCACCGCCGACTCCCCGGGCGTCGTCTCCGGCGACGTGATCCAGGCTCCGCTCCACATGCCGCTCAACTTCTGCGGCGCCACGGTGGACGTCGCCGCGCTGATGAACCCGGCGTTGGGCTCGCACTGCGCCAACGGCTGACACACGCACGTAACCGCACCGGCCATCCGCTGCGTTCAGGCCGGCCCCGAACCGTCGATCCGTCGATTTTTCGTTCCGGGGCCGGCCTTCCCACATCTTCGAGCAGGAAGACTACGAGATTGCGACAGACCCTCAGCAAGGGCGTGGTCATGGCCGCCGCCGCCGCGGCGACCGGCGTGCTGACCTTGTGCGGCAGCTCCGCGCTCGCCGAATCCCGGGCGCACGGCACCGCGCAGGACTCATCCGGCGCGGTGTCCGGCAACAGCGTCCAGCTCCCGGTGCAGGTCCCGGTCAACGTCTGCGGTGACTCCGTGGACGTGGCCGGGGCGCTGAACCCGGCGTCCGGCAACTCCTGTGGCAACGTCGACCGTTCGCAGGACGACCCGCAGGGCAGCTCCGGTGACAACGGCGACGACTCCGGCTACGGCGACTCCCAGGACGACAGCACCTCATCGTCGTACGGCGATGACGAGATGACGCCTCCCGGCGGGAGCGAGAGCACCGAGCCCCCGTACGGCGCCGACGAGGCGACAGCACCACCCACCGACGGGCCGGGGGAGTCCGCCGACGGCGAGTACGGCTCCCAGCCCAGCGAGAGCGAGAGCACGGCGCCTTCGTACGGTGAGGAAACGTCACCTCCGTACGGGAGCGAGAGCACGGCGCCCTCTTACGGCAGTGAGAGCACGGCGCCCTCTTACGGCAGTGAGAGCACGGCGCCCTCGTACGGCAGTGAGAGCACGGCGCCCTCGTACGGCAGTGAGAGCACGGCGCCCTCGTACGGCAGTGAGAACACTGCGCCTTCATACGGCAAGGAGACGTCTTCTCCGTACGGGAGTGAGAGCACGGCGCCCTCGTACGGCAGTGAGAGCACCGGACCTTCGTACGGGAGTGAGAGCACCGCGCCCTCGTACGGTGAGGAAACGTCACCTCCGTACGGGCACGAGAGCACTCCGCCTTCGTACGGGCACGAGAGCACTCCGCCTTCGTACGGGCACGAGAGCCCGCCGCCTACGTACGGCGACGAGGAGAGGCCACCTTGGCACGGGCACGAGGGCAGACCGCCCTCGTACGGTGACGAGGACACCCCGCATCACAGTGGCCACCACCACCACTCGCGGCCCAGCCTTCCACACACCGGCAGCAGCGGCCCGGCCATGATCGCGGCCTCGGCCGTCAGCGCCGTGCTGATCGCGGCCGGTGCGCTCCTGTACCGCCGCGGCCGGGTGGCCTCGCGTCGGTAGCGCGCCGGGTGCCGGACCGAGCGCCCGGCACCCCACCGCCGTAAGCCCGTCCCACCGTCGTGCCGCGCCCCGGTGTCGTACCGGGGCCGGTGCCGCGGCGGGGCGGGCGGCACGGACGATTGTTCGGCCGTGCGGAGGGCCGGGCCACCTGGACGACGCAACCGCACTGGCGGAATCCGTACCGATATGACTGCCTGTCAATAAGCAGGAGAAAGGGCCGGGAACACAGCCGAACCCGAGAGAGGAGCTGGCATGGCTCCACAGCAGCGACGGGACCGGTCCCGGCGGCGGTCCTTGATCGCGGCTTCGGTGGCCGCCTCGGCCGCCCTGGCGGCCGGTCCCGGACTGGCATCGGGAGTGGTGCGGTTCACCGATCCACCGGCACCCGCCCCCACTCCGGCCTCCACGCCCTCGGTCACCCCGCACCCCACCGCCGCCACGCCCGGTGTACCGCCCTTCGGGGCCTTCCTCGACTCCGGTCCGCTCGGGATCGTGCGCATGGCCCAGCTCAGCCGCTGGCTCGGCGGGGCCGAGGTGAAGGTCGCCCACACCTATCTGCCCGGCGGCACCTGGCGGGACATCGAGGGCCCGCCCGGCTTCCTCGACCTGTGGGCGCGGTGGCGGCGCGGCAAGGCCGACCGGATGCTCGTTCTCAACGTGCCGATGCAGGAGCGCAACGAGGACGGCGTCCCGGACGCCGAGGTGCGCTCGCTGCTGCGGCAGGGCGCGGCCGGCGCGTTCGACCGCCACTTCCGCGCCCTGGCCGAGCGGCTGGTGGAGCTGAAGGTCCCGGACACGGTGATCGTGCTGGGCTGGGAGATGAACGGCACCACGTACACCCACCGCTGCGGCCCGGACCCCGAGTCCTGGAAGACGTACTGGAACCGGATCGTCACGACCATGCGCTCGGTGCCGGGGCAGCGGTTCCGGTTCGACTTCGCGCCGAGCCGCGGCCGGGACGCCGTGCCCTGGACGGCGTGCTACCCCGGGGACGGCACGGTCGACATCATCGGCATGGACTCGTACGACCAGCCGACGGGGGAGTCCTTCGACGAACAGGTGAGGGAGCCCTACGGCCTCCAGCAGCAGGTGGACTTCGCGAAGTCCCACGGCAAGCCCATCTCCTATCCGGAGTGGGGACTCTTCCGCAACGGTGACGACCCCGAGTACGTGCGGCGCATGCTCGCCTGGATCGACGAGCACAGACCGCTGTACAACACGCTGACCGACTACTGCCCGCACGGCGTGTGGCAGTGCCCGGACAACCCCAGGTCGACGCAGGTGTACCGGACCGCGCTGTCCGGCCACCCGGCAACCGCACCGACCCCGGAGCCGACGCCGACACCCACGCCGACGCCGTCACCCACGCCGACACCCACTCCGACGCCCCCGACCGACTGCCGGCCGATGGACCTCGGCGACTGGATCGACCACTGGCTCGGAAGGTTCTGCGGCGCCGTCGACCGGCCGCGTCCCTAGTCCCGGCAGCGCCGGCCCCGCTCCCGCCACCGGCGCAGCACCTCCTTGCCCCGCTGCCGGGCGGCCGCCTCGGCGAGCGCGGCCGCCAGCAGGGGGGCGGTGCGCCGTCGGGCCAGCAACAGCCGCCGGTTGGCCATCGGTTCGGGACGCCAGTGGCGCTTGTACGGCTCGTCGCCGCGCAACAGGCTCAGCGTGCCGCGCTCGGTGCCGCGCAGGTGCTCGGTGCAGGCGTCGAGGAGCAGCACGGCCACGTCCGCCTTGCGCTCGCGCAGCCGCGGATGGGCGCCGTACAGATAGCCGCCGGCCAGGCCGGGCGACAGCAGGGTGAGGTCGACGGCGACCACCTCGCCGTCCAGGCGGAACTCGGTGACCACCGCGTTCCCGGAGCGCACCATCGGGCCGACCGCCCCTAGCAGGTGCGCGCGGAACCGGGGACGCAGATGCTCGCCGGTCACCTTCCGCCCCTGCCACTGCAACCGGTGCAGCTCCAGCAGCCGGCCGAGCGCCGCGTCCACCTCCGCGGGCCCGACCGCCCGTCGCTCGACGCCCAGCGCGGTCAGCTTGCGCAGCTTGGCCCGCACCCGCTGGGCCTGGTGCGACGGCAGCCGCGCCACCAGCCCGTCCATGGGCGCGGCGGGCAGCTCCAGGCACAGCGAGTCGCGGAGCAGGTGACGCGGCCCGCGCCAGCGGTCGTACACCCGCTCCACCGCGCCGCCCGGCCGCACCTCGCGGAAGTCGATCAGCGCCGTGCGCGCCAGGCCCGCCAGCGCCTCCGCGTACGCCGTCATGTCCGTCATGACGACCAG